>JAHZEE010000040.1:965-10774 GCA_019421975.1 Clostridiales bacterium
GTCCATGGTCGTCTCCATGATCCCCGCACGGGCGCCGCCGATGCCGGCGATGTAGGCCAGGCCAATCTTATAGGCGTTGCCGGTGGCGTTCTGCTCGACCGCGATCAGGCAGGGCACGCCCTTGCCAGCCACATAGGTGCCGCGCACGGTGTGGCCCGGGCCCTTGGGGGCAGCCATAAAGACATCCACATCCGCCGGGGGCACAATCTGCTTATAGCGGATGTTGAAGCCGTGGGCAAAGGCAATGGCCTTGCCAGCCGTCAGGTTCGGGCCGATGGACTCATTGTAGATCTGCGCGGCGCGTTCATCGTTGACCAGAATCATGATAATATCCGCCTGCTTCGTCGCGTCTGCGACGGAGTAGACCTCGAAACCGTCCTTGGTGGCCTTGTCCCAGGACTTGCCCGGGCGCAGGCCGACAATCACATCACAGCCGGAGTCGCGCAGGTTCAGCGCATGGGCATGGCCCTGAGAGCCATAGCCGATGATTGCGATTTTCTTTCCCTTCAGAACGGAGATGTCACAGTCTTTTTCATAGTACATAGTTGCCATTTTAATATCATCCTTTCCGCATGATCGATTAAATCCAATCATATCATCCTGTTTTTTGATTTTCAACTGCATTTCGCTGTGAGATCAACCGAATTTTCGAAAAAAATGGCGGCGCAGTTTGGCAACTGCGCCGCTCGGTTGACATAATACCACAAATTGGAGGTTTGCGGATGTGCTTTGACTATGTATGCCGTCCATTTGGACGGCATGGGTCAGTCACCCTTTACCCGTTGCTGCACTGGTTACAGCTGTTGCAGCTATTGCAGCTGTTGCAACTGTTGCAGTTGGTACTGTTGTTGCTGTTACTGTTGCTATTGCCGCAGTTACAGCCGCAGCATCTGCGGTTGCAGCACGAATTCGAGACAAAATCAGGAACGATAATCCCGATTGCGCCCCACGCTTCAAAGGGGTTACAGCACATTATATAAGCCTCCAAACGATTGTTGTGGGAATGTCCCCGCATCATTCTATGACATGAGGCGAAAAATGTGCGCAGCGCCCGGGGCCAGATCTGATTCCCGCAGCTTTCCGTGCGTCAGGCGGTTGCGGGGGGCGATGTTCCATGCTATAATATGTGTCAAAATAGGGAAAACTCTGTGAAAGTGGCGAAAGGAGCGGCGTATGAAGAGAATGTACCAGAGGCTCCTGGTGCGTCTGGCGCTGGTGGTGGTCGCGGCCATACTGCTGCTGACGGTGGGCACCCGTGCACTGGGACTGCTGCTGCCGTTCCTGCTGGCATATGTGGCCGCCTGGTCTGTAGAACCGGTGGCGAGATGGCTCTGCCGCCGGCTGCATCTGCCGCGGCGGCTGACCGCCGCTCTCATCCTGGTGGTGGGATACGGCGCGCTGCTGGCCATCGCTGCATGGTATGTGGGGCTCTTGACCTCGGAGCTGGCGCAGATGGTCACTTCCCTTCAGGATATCCAGGACCAGACCGGCGAGCTGCTGCAGACGCTGCAGCAGTGGATACTCGGCCCCTTTGACGACGATCTCAGAGCGCGTATGCAGGGTCTGTTCCAGGCGCTCTCTGAAACTGTACTTGCGAGCCTGCCCGCCTTTGCCGAGACGGCCACCCAATGGGCCACGGACACGGTGCGGGTGGTTCCCATGGTCCTGCTTGGAATTCTGGTCATGATTATGGCCACCTATCTGATCACAGCGGACTATGAGGCGATCAGCGGGAAGCTGCATCAGATCATGCAGACGCCCCTTCTGCGGCCGTTTCTGCGGATTCTGACCATGGTGCGGGCTGTCTTTGGCGGCTATCTGATGGCGGCGGTGGTCATGTCTCTGGCGGTCTCTCTGATCAATCTGGCGGGCTTTCTGCTGCTGAAGGTGGACTTTGCAGCCATCCTGGCCGCCACCCTGGGCGTGCTGGATTTCCTGCCCTATGTGGGCAGCGGGCTGGTACTCATCCCCTGGTGCGGCTACTGCTTTGCAGTGGGCGAGACGAGCAGAGCGCTCGGGCTGCTGGCGATCTATGCAGCCGTGTTCGTGCTGCGCAACCTGGTGGGACGGCGGCTGCTGGGAGAGCGGTATCAGCACAACTCCTTCTTCCTGCTGATCTGTGTCTTCATCGGCTGGAAGCTGGGCGGTATCGGCGGCGTCATTCTGGGGCAGATGCTGGGCATGATGCTCGCCAATATTTATCGAAACGGAATGTTTGACGGGACCATCCGGGACCTGCGCCTGGCGTGGAACGATGTCACAGACCGCCTC
The DNA here is from genome assembly GCA_019421975.1 of Clostridiales bacterium. Taxonomy (GTDB): domain Bacteria; phylum Bacillota; class Clostridia; order Oscillospirales; family Oscillospiraceae; genus CAKTFW01. The sequence continues at coordinate 3,237 of JAHZEE010000040.1, forward strand.
AGGCCGCAGAGCCGGCAATCCTAGTACAAAAGGGCAGTGCAAATATGCACTGCCCTTATTGTATTTCAGGATTATTTTCTCCACCAGGTGCTCGGAAGCAGCATAATCACAATGGGGAACAGCTCCAGCCGGCCCAGCAGCATATCCACACAGAGCACAAATTTTGACAGATAGGAAAAAGTGGAATAGTTGCCGATGGGACCTACCAGGTCCAGGCCGGGGCCCACATTATTAATTGCAGAAAAGACAGCTGTCGATGTGGTGGTTGTGCTGAAATCGTCGAGGCTGATCAACAGAATCGAAAACACAATGGTAAACAGATACAGCAGCAGATAGGTGATAACGCCATGCAGCGTCTCATCCGGCACCCGCTTATGATCCACCATCAGCACATTGACCGTGCGCGGATGGACCAGACGCTTTAGCTCACACAGCGCCTGTTTGACCAGAATCACCAGGCGCGACACCTTCAGACCGCCGGCGGTAGATCCAGCACAGCCGCCGATAAACATCAAAAAAATGATAATCATTCGGCTCAGCTCCGGCCAGGTGTCAAAATTGACTGTACAAAATCCCGTTGTCGTCATGATGGACGAAACTGTAAAGAAGGCGTGGTGAAACGCATCGTAGGTTGAGGCGTAAAGGGAGAGCGTGTTAAAGGTCACAATGGCAGTGGCGCCCAGCAAAATGGCGATATACCAGCGAAATTCACTGCTGCGGATCGCAGTCATAGGCCGACAGATCAGCAAAAAGAAAAACACATTGAAGTTAATGCCGAACAGCGCCATAAAGATCGCGATGACCATCTGTGAGTAATAGCTATCATAGTAATTCATGGAGTTATTCCAGATGCTGAAGCCGCCGGTGCCGGCCGTTGAAAACGACGCACACAGGCTGTCAAACAGTGGCATACCACCTGCCAGCAGCAGGACAATCTCCACAAGCGTCATTGCAAGGTAGATGAGATAGAGGACGCCGGCAGAGTGACGCATCTTTGGCATGATTTTGGACACAAGGGGGCCAGGACTCTCGGCTCGCAGCCGATGGATGGACTGACCGTTGGCGTTTGGCAAAATGGCCAGCATAAAGACCAGCACTCCCATACCGCCCAACCAGTTGGTAAAGCTCCGCCAGAACAGCATGCAGTGGTCCAGCGTCTCGACATCTGCTAAAATACTCGCCCCCGTAGTGGTAAACCCGGAGACCGCCTCAAAGACCGCATCCAGATAGTGTGGAATCTGTCCACTCAGGAAAAAGGGCAGCGCTCCCACCATGGACAGCAGGATCCAGCTTAAGCCGACCGTCACAAATCCCTCTTTGGCATACAGCGATTCCGTAGGGACATGGAGTCGGGACAGCAGCAGCCCCACCATCCCAGCGCCCAACATGGGCAGCAGGAAGTAGATCCAGCTCGATTCTTGGTAGAGCAGCGCCACCAGAATGGGCAGCGCCATAAAGGCCGCCTCAATCAACAGGACCTTGCCGAGCAGGTTCAGCACGACACGATAATTCATGGGTTAACCTCTTTTTCTCTCCAGAATATCTTCCAGCTCTCCGAGTCCGGGGGTGGTGGTGACCACAATCACGGTGTCATTGGGAGCGATGCGGTCCTGTCCGCTTGGGATTATGATATTGCCGCGATGGTTGATACAGCAGATGAGAAGGCCTTTTTTGAGGTTTAAATCCATCAGCTGCTTACCGCACAGAGGCGAGCCCTCACAGTCCCTGAACTCCAGTGCCTCGGCCTTGCCGCCAACAATCTGATAGAGCGTCTCGACTTTTGAGCCATAGGAGTTCTGCATGCCGCGGACATAGCGCAGGATGCTCTCAGCCGCGACATACCGGGGCGAAAAGATACTGCCCAGATCTCCGCCATCAAGGATGGAGAGAAACGCTGTCCGATTGATCTTTGTGACCACCTTGGCATGGGAATTTCGCTTGGCAAACAGACTCAACAGGATATTCTCCTCGTCAATGCCGGTCATCGATAAAAAGGCATCCATCTGCGCCAATCCCTCTTCCTCCAGGATTTGCTCGTCCGTGCCGTCGCCATGGACAATGGTCGCCTGGGGCAAAAGCTCCGCCAGCTGGCGGCAGCGCTCCAGGTTGGAGTCGATGATCTTGACATTCATACGCAGGTCCAGCAGCTGCTTGGAGAGGTAGTACGCGATCCGCCCGCCGCCTACAATCATAACATTACGAATGGGTTCGGCTGCAATGCCGATGCGCTTGAAAAACTTGGCTGCGTCCGCCGGCTTGGCCGCGATGGAGAGCCGATCTCCGGCCTCCAGCCGAAAAGAGCCGTCCGGAATATAGATATCCTGTTCCCCGCGCTCCACCGCGGCAATGAGGACATTGTATCTTCTGGCGCTGAGCTCCTGCAGGGTGTGGTTGACCAACGGCGAGTTGCCGCTCAGTTGGATTTTCAGCAGCTCAACGCGGCCGCGGGCAAAGGTGTCCACCCGCATGGCCGAGGGCACCCGCACCAGCCGCGCCATCTCCGTGGCGCAGGCCAGCTCCGGATTTACCGTCATGGACAGGCCCAAATCATCACGGAACAGATTTAATTCCTCTGCGTATTCCGGGTTGCGGACACGCGCAATGGTGTGCTTTGCACCGGCCTTTTTGGCCACGAGACAGCACATCATGTTGACCTCATCGGATGAGGTGGCGGCAATCAGCAGATCGGCCTTGTCAACCCCGGCCTCAATCTGGGTGGAAAAGGTGGCGCCATTGCCTGTGACGCTCATGATATCCAAAATATCACTGGACGAGTGGCGGCGATCAGCATTGTTGTCGATGATCGTAATGTCGTGCCCCTCCAGAGATAGCTGCTCTGCCAGTGTGGCGCCGACCTTTCCGTCGCCAACAATTACAATTTTCATAAAATGCCTCCATATTGACCCGTTCAGCGCCCAGCCGAAGGGGCCAAAATACCAGTGTTACTATAGCATTCTACTTTTTGAATTGCAAGGGATACAGCCGCGAATTCAGACGGAGATTGTCATTTCTGGTTGACTGGCACATTGCGCCCAGCCCCCACAAATAAAAACAGGCAAGAGACCGTCTGTGACAGGCGGTCTCTTGCTCAAATCTCTAAAGGTGCTGCAGCGCCTCTCAACGCCCGCGCCGAGAGCGCCCGTCAGGGGGCTTTTTCCGGGTTCTGCCGGATCCACTCAGCGAGGCTGTCGACCATCTCCACCTGAAAGGAGGGGATCTCCAGCAGGCGGCGGGTTGCGCCGCAGCCCATCTCGCAGATGAACTCCACTGGCTGCCCGGCAAGGCCGGAGCAGGCAGCCGGCTCTTCCCAGGGACTGTATCCCGGATAGTCCCCCATCAGCCGGATGGTGGACGGCAGCAGCATCCGCGTGATGGCAGCGCCGCAAAACGCCTCGCCCGCGATATAGCGCACCGGGCGGCCTTCATACTCGCGCGGGATCTCCACCACGGTCTGCGTGCCAATGTAGTCCACCACACCGGCAGCCCCGTCTTCAAATATCCGCAGTTCCAGTCCCGGTGTCATCTCACGCCTCATACAGCCCGGACGAGAGGTAGCGCTCTCCGGTATCCGGCAAAAGGACTACGATGCGCTTTCCCTGATTTTCCGGCCGCAGGGCCAGCGTCCGCGCGGCGCAGACCGCCGCACCGGCGCTGATCCCCACCAGGAGCCCCTCGGTTCTGGCCAAGAACCGGCTCATCTCAAAGGCGGCCTCATTTTCCACCGGGATGATCTCGTCGATGAGACTGCGGTCGAGAATTTTGGGCACAAAGTTTGCCCCGATCCCCTGGATTTTGTGCGGACCGGCCACGCCCTGGCTCAAAAGCGGAGACGCTGCCGGCTCCACAGCCACCACCTTGCAGCTCGGGCACGCCTGTTTCAGCGCCCGGCCCACACCGGTGAGCGTGCCGCCGGTGCCCACCGCCGAGACAAAGAAGTCCACCTCGCCGTCCAGATCCCGCAGAATCTCCGGGGCCGTGGTCTTTTCGTGCGCCATGGCGTTGGCCGGGTTGCCAAACTGATCCGGAATCAGGCTGCCCGGGTGCGCCTGCTGCAGCTGCTCGGCCTTCCGAACTGCACCGTCCATCCCCTCCGCCGCAGGCGTCAGCACCAGCTCCGCCCCCAGCGCCTTCAAAAGCGCACGCCGCTCCAGGCTCATGCTCTCCGGCATGGTGAGGATCAGCCGGTACCCCTTTGACAGGCAGACATAGGCCAGACCAATGCCTGTATTGCCGGAGGTCGGCTCAATGACCAGCCCCCCCGGCTGCAGCACGCCTCTGGCCTCGGCGTCCTCAATCAGCTCCCTCGCCACTCGGTCCTTGACAGAGCCCAGCGGGTTGAAGTACTCCAGCTTTGCAAATACGCGGCCCGCACTCTTCCACTGGCGCGCAGAGCGCACCAGCTCCAAAAGCGGGGTATTGCCGATCAGATCCGGCAGATTTTCGTAGACATGCATGATGGTCCCTCCATTCACCCAGTAACTTAGTCGGTTTTAAGATAGTCGCATTATAGCAGGTATTTTTCCCAGTGTCAACAGAACACTGTTGCAGAATTTCACAAACTGTGTATAATAGGATTATATTTTTCAATAGGCAGAGTAGAAATCTGCGGGTTGGCCGGGGTTCCGGCCGCAGTGCCTGGAGGACGGGGAGTTGTCTCCAGGACGAAAAGCATCCGCTTGCCGTGCAGGTTTCGCATCCCGCTGCCGCATACGGACCGACCTCCGCTATGTGGCACCTGCCCATAGAAGGAGGATTTTTTCATGGAACATCCCAATGTGTTCCGCCGCTCTGCGGCGGAGCTGCGCAGCACGCGCTGTCTGGCGCTCACCGCTCTCTTTGTCGCGCTCAATGTCGCAACCGATCTTTTGGGCATCCGCGTGCAGCTGACCCCCACCATCCGCATCGGTCCCGGCTTTCTCTGCAACGCCTGCATCGGCATGCTCTTTGGGCCAGTGGCGGCCATGCTGGGCGGCATCTGCACCGACATCCTGGGCTATCTGGTAAACTCCGGCGGCGCGACCTACTTTCCGGGCTATACGCTGACGGCCATGCTGGGCGGCATTCTCCACGGTCTGTTTCTCTATCCCCCCAGTACCAGCCGGGCAAAGCGCATTGTGCGGGCAGTATTGGATAAGACCTGTATCAACCTGTTCTGTAACCTGGGGCTCAACACCCTGTGGCTGTCCATTCTCTATGGGGACAGCTTTCTCGTGCTCCTGCCAGCCCGTGCGCTGAAAAACCTGGTGCTGCTTCCCTTTGAGTGTGTCGCATTGATTGCCGTGACCGAGGCGGTCTATCAGATCGACGCCCATCGACTCAAAGCAGCGCACCGGTAAAACACTTTCAGAAGGAAGGGTTCCTCCCATGCAACCCCAAAAGACATCCGCGCTGCGCGCTGCGTTTCCCCTGACATTGCCCGTCATGGCCGGCTATCTGGTCCTTGGCATGGGCTTTGGCATCCTGCTGCAGAGCAAGGGCTACCATTTCGGCTGGGCCATTCTGATGAGCCTGACCATCTACGCCGGCTCCATGCAATATGTGGCTGTGGATCTGCTCTCCGGCGGCGCAACGCTCCTCGCCACGGCCCTCATGACGCTGATGGTCAACGCCCGGCATCTGTTCTATGGGATCTCCATGCTGGACAAATACCGCACCCTGGGGCGCAGGCGATGGATCATGATTTTTGAGCTGACGGACGAGACCTATTCCATTGTCTGCAGCCACGAGCCGCCGGCAGGGGTCGACCGGGGCCGCTTTTTTCTGGCCATCTCGATACTGGATCAGTCCTACTGGATCGTGGGCTGTACTCTGGGCGCCATTTTGGGCGCGGTGGTCCCCATCGACTTTACCGGGGTGGACTTCGCCATGACCGCCCTGTTTCTCGTCATCGTCACAGAACAGTGGCTCACCAGCAAGAACCACCTGCCCGCCCTGGTCGGCATCGGCGCCTCCATTGTATGTCTGATTCTGTTCGGCGCGGACAATTTTATCATTCCCGCCATGATAGCCATCACCCTTGTCCTGTCGCTGCTGCGGCGGTACATGGTCACGGAGGAACCTGCTAATGTCTGATACACTCCATACCGTCGCGCTCATCGCCATCATGGCGCTCGTCACCATGATTCTGCGCTTTCTCCCGTTTTGGCTGTTTCCGGCGGGAAAAAAGACGCCCGCATTTATCCTGTACCTCGGCAGGGTACTGCCCTGCGCCGTCATGGGAATGCTGGCAGTCTACTGCTATAAGAACATCACGCCGCTCAGCTGGCCCCACGGCCTGCCGGAGCTGCTGGCCGGCGGTGTGGTGATGGGACTGCACCTCTGGAAGCGCAACACCCTGCTCAGCATTGCCGTCGGCACCGTCTGCTACATGCTTCTGGTACAATTTGTGTTTTGATGTCAAAAGCCGACCCCCGTGGGGGTCGGCTTTTTTAAGCGCCTGCCAGATGAAATACCACACCAATCACCGCACAGACCGCCAGAAACAACACAGGGTGTAGCTTTCGCAGCGGCTTCCAGTTGGTGAGAAACAGCAAAATTGCCGCCAGCACAATCTCTTTCCAGTAGAACAGCTGCGCCAGTCCCGCCACTGCCTGGGGAATCTGGAGAGAGAACAGCTGCGCCCCGCCGATTGTGACCGGCACCGCCGCCGTCTGTGTCTGCAGCAGCGTCGCCTGGGCGACCGACAGCCCCGCTGCCGCCACCAGGCCGGCGGAGGCCGCACGCAGGCCATACATCACCGCCTGCACATAGCGGTTCTCCCGAAACCGCTTTAAAAACTGCGCCACAATCAAAATCACAATGATAGAGGGCGCCACCAGGCCCAGCGTCGCCACAATGCTGCCCGGCACCCCCATCATATGGTAGCCCACATAGCTTGCCATATTGACGCCCATGGGGCCCGGCGTGGACTCCGAGACTGCAATCATATTGAGCAGCTCTGTATGGGTAAACCACCCGGTCTTGTTGCCCAGCGCCTCCAAAAACGGGATGGTGGCCATTCCGCCGCCCACGGCAAACAGCCCCACCTTAAAATACTCATAAAACAGGCGAAGCAGCAGAATCATATCACATGCCTCGCTTTCTGAATGACCACGCCGGCCACACCCGCACACACGACTAAAATCACCGGCGACAGGTCTGTAAAGCTCCCGATCACCAGCGTCAGGCAGAAGATGCAGATTGTCTGCGCATCGACCAGCGCGCCGCGGATGAGCTTGCGCATGGCGTTGAAAATCAGCACGCACACGCAGACCCGGATCCCTGCAAAGGCGTTCTGTACCGCCGGGTAGTCGGCAAAATTGGAGAGGAATGCGGCGATGATCGTGATAATCACAATCGAGGGAAACACGATCCCCAGCGTTGCAAAAATGCCGCCAAGCGCGCCGGCGCGCTTGGCGCCGATAAAGGTCGCCGTGTTGACCGCAATGACGCCGGGCGTGCACTGGCCCACGGCAAAATAGTCCGCCAGCTCAGACTCCGTGGCCCAGCCGCGCTTTTCCACAATCTCCCGCTGCAAAATGGGCAGCATCGCGTAGCCG
>JAHZEE010000041.1:0-310 GCA_019421975.1 Clostridiales bacterium
TACCACCATCGGGGACTATGCTTTCTCCGGCGCCCCTCTCAAAAACATGCAGACGCTCACCCTTCCCGCCGAGCTGGAGTCTGTGGGAGATCGTGCCTTTTACAGAAATACAGACTCTCCGAATACAAGCATCACATCCATGGTCATTGGGGAAAAGGTCACCTCCATCGGCGACCATGCGTTTTATAACTTTCAGGGCCTCAAAGAGGTGGATGTCTACGCCGCCGGGCTGGAGACCGTCGGCGCCTCCGCTTTTGGCGATGGAGAGCACAACGCCTATCACGACGGCCTCATTGAGGTGGCCGGCCTC
>JAHZEE010000041.1:320-6399 GCA_019421975.1 Clostridiales bacterium
AAAGCGGTACCGAATTCCAGATTCAGATTGAGGATCATGACACCGCCCAGGCAGTTGCAGACAAATTCCAAAATGGTGTCAACTGCTACACCGGCGAGGTCAAATCCCTGATCCGCGACTATGACAATGATGTCCCGGCCACCTGTACGACGGGCGGCATCGAGGCATTTATCTTTACATCACAGGCCGGCTCTTCCATGGGCCTGCAGCGGCCCACAGCGCCGCTTGGCCATGAGCTGAACCACAAGGATTTGGGCAATCCCCTCACAGAGCACCATGCGACCTGTGAGCGCAATGCCTACACGGACGATTTCTGTACCCGCTGCGACTACCGCACCCAGGCGGTGGAAATTCCCGACACCCAGCTGCACCACCACTATGTCCTCAGCGGCAGCATTACGAATCCGACCATCGCAGCGGACAACCCGGGCGACACTGTCATCACCTATGTGTGCGAAAACGGGCAGTGGCACACCACGGAGAGCACCCGGCGTATCTCCGCGATTCTCAAGCCTCAGACGCTGACGCTCAAGACAACAGAGACCCTCGCAAAATTGAATCTCCCCAGCACGCCGTCTGGCACTGACACACTGACCGGCAACCTGGAGCTGGATGAGACCAAGGTGGACATGAATGCCACCTATGATGTGGGCGTTCAGATTTTCCCGGTCTATTTTGATCCGACACCTTCCACCTTCGACAATGTCGAGGGGCTCTATGTGACGGTCCAGATTGTCCGGGACACTCTGAGCTTTTACAACACCACCTTCCGGGCCTGGGAACGGGTCATTGAGAACGGGTTTGACGAGGACAACCCTGAGTTTGGCCTGAACCAGGTTCCGCCCGCAGCCAGGATCGTGGAGACCCAGTTCCGCAGCAAAATTGCCGGCAGTGACTGGACCACCACCGCTCCGGACGACACCGTGGAGGGGGAGTACGAGGTCCGCGTCATCTTCTCCTATGACGCGTCAGATTATACGGTCGACACCAGAACCCAAGAGGGTTATTCCATTGAGGTGGATCCAGACGCGCAGCGGGTCTATCTCACGCACGACTATGTCGTGCGCGAGCGGTCGATGGAAAATGTATCTGTCCAGGTCAAGCCGTCTCCCACCTATGACGGAACCCCCCACGAGCTGCTGGAGGTCAGCGGCATGCTGCGCGACTCCACCATCACCTTTATCTGGACTGAGAACGGCCAGGAGCAGCGGCAGACCGTGCAGAGCGGGAACTCCGCAGTGGTGGAGGGCCCCTCCATTACCGCCGCCGGCTCCTATGAGGTCCAGATCGAGATCTCCAAGGAGAGCTATGAGACGGAGCGGCGGACCGCAAGCGTCGAAATTCTGAAGCGTCCCATCGCGCTGCCGGAGGTAACGCGCAGAATCCTTACATATTACCAGGGCTATACGCAGACGGGCGTTAAAGTGGACCATCAGAGTGAATTCTACGAGTTTGTCTCCGGTGATGAGAGCGCCATCAATGCCGGCAGCTACGCCGTGACTGTAAAGCTCAGGGATTCCGCCAACAACTGTTGGGACGAGGCAGCGCTGAACAAGCTCCTGCAGGAGGGGGCGGAATACGGGGTTCGTCCTGAGATCCATGCGCAGGATGAATCGCTGCTGACCATCTCCTGGCGGATTGACAAAAAGGCGGTCGTGATGCCAAAGCTCCAGGATACATCTGGCAAATACAGCTGGGAATATACCGGCGCCTCCCAGATGTACATTGACAATCCGAGCAACACGCCGTCTTGGCTTGGGCACAAGGATGTACAGTACACCTTCATTCCCGGTGAAACTGAGACCAGTGGAGACACCCTGGTCGCCACCTATACCACAAACCGCACGGGTGTACAGCTTTCAGAGGAGATCTTCCGGATCACCGATGCCCAGGCAACCAATGTGGGCCATTATAAGCCGGTCGCAACCCTTACCAATCCCAACTATTACTGGTCGGAAAACGCCCAGTCGGATCAGTATGCGCTCAAGGAGTGGGATATTACAGCGTATCTGATTTTGGACCTTCCGGTCTTTACCCCATCCAACGCCGCCTACACCGGCGTCGATTATTCGGCAGACAGCATCCAATTTGACACCCAGAGCAAGGGCTACGCCTGGATTGAGAACGGGGTTCTCACATTGGATGCCGACACGCCCTGGCTGTTCTATCCCAATCAGAGCAGCGGCGCCAGCGCCTGCGACGCCATTTCCGTCGGAAACTACTACGCATTTCCGAACTTTGTGTATGACGCCCAGAATTACAAGCTCTCGGATGAATACCGCTTCGAGCTGTATTCAGAGCGATTCCAGATTACGCCTGCAAAGCTGACCTTTGCGCCGATGCAGGATGTGACGCTCACCTATCATGAAACGCCATACACCATTCCAACGCCAGAGTATGTCAGCGGCCTGGTAAACGGGGAGGGAACGGACCAGTTCAGCTTCCGCTACAGCTATGAATTCACCCCCGCGGGCGCTGACGAGGCGGATGAGACACAGTCTGTCACAGCGCAGACCACGCCCCCCGTGATCTCAGCGCTTGGAACCTACAAGGTCACCATCGGCATTGTCAGCGACAACTACAGTGCAGATGCAATCCAGTTCCAAGTCACCATCAACCGCTATGAGGGTGACAATACCATCAAGCTGGAGACCTCCGATGGCCAGCCGGTCGAGCACCAGCAGGTCATTCAAAAGGTCCTGGGCGATGCGCCCTTCCAGATCCGGGGGATCGCCCAGTTTGACCCGGAGCATGCCGCCATCACCTATACGCCGCAAAATGCGCAGATTGCCACAGTGGACGGGACAGGTCTTGTCACCATCCTCGCCCCTGGCGCCACGCTCATCAAGGTCGATTCCGCCGCCACAGATAAGATCGGGGCGGGCCACACGGAATATACCGTGGTGGTCGACAAATACCAGCCGGTCCTGCAGCTGGACGCTAAGGACTATTCAGGCCTCTATTTCGACGGCAGTCCCTTGGAGCCGGCGGATTACGACCATGCCAAATTCGCAGGGCTGACCGGTGTGGAACCGACGGCTGATCTCCAGTACCGGTTCTATGCAGAGGCCGATGCGGACGATGCGCAGAATGGCACATCGAACACCGTGACGCCGGAGGCGGCCGGCAAGTACTGGCTGCGGGTCGACTATCCCGGAGACGACCATTATAAAGCGGCCTCTGCCGCACCCATCCTGATTGAGATTCAGCCGGCCGATTTTGCAGTTGAGGTGGTCGGCTATGGCACCGGCTCCTACGGCACGGCGGCCGGACAGGATTTCGCCCGCTATGACGGCGCCTCCCATCTGATTGCGCAGCTGACCATCGCCGGTCAGGCCTGGGATCCGGCACAGCCGGGGGCCTATGTGGTCTCCTTTGCCGAAAAGACCGGAGAGGACAGTCCGGACCCAGCCGTGGACGCAAACTGGCAGGCGGCCGATACGGTCCTCAATACCACAGATTCCGGCGAATACTGGTGCCGGGTGGTGGATACAACCGGGAACTATGCGCCGCAGGTGCGCGCATTCTCCGTAAACCTGAGGCCGCAGCCGCTGGAGGTCACCTTTGCGGGCCTTGTGGAGCAGCGGGACTATGCGGCAGGCCAGGTGGATGCCGGCAGCGGCAGCGCCGTGGTCAGCGGAAACCCCGCACAAGAGCAGATCACGGTGAGCGCATCTGCAGCCTATGCCGATCCGCACGCGGGTACGGACAAGGCCATCACCATCTCCTATACCTTTGACTTTGCCGACGGTGTGCTGCCTGAGAACTATAGCTTTGACGGCATCGGCTTTACAGGGGATCTGGAGGTTCGGACGGCCGGGGCCACGGGCACCATTCTTCCAAAGGCCATCACAGTCGCCGGCATCCAGGCCGTGGACCGGCAGTACAGCGGCCAGGCAGGCCTGACCGTTGCCCTGGGCATTGCGCCTGAGGGCCTTCAGGCGGCGGGATTCGACCCAGCCGACGCAGACCGGTTTACCCTGGCGCTTGCCCCCGATGCCCAGGGCCGCATCGCGGATGCCAATGTCGGCGAGAAGACGGTTTTCATCGGTGCAGACGACACGATGGATGCCGCCGATCTGCAGGATCTCATCCTCCTGACGGACAAAGAGGGATATCCCGGAGACTATGTCGTCACAGGCATCAACGCGCTGCGCGTCGAGATTCTGCCGCGTGAGATCGGATTTACCGCGCCGGACGACACCAGCGCCAGCTATACCGGCAAGCCGGTTGCGGCGTCCTACTATCAGGCCGCGGCCATTGACGATGCCATCGGCGCAGACGAGATCGGCCTGGAGGAACTGCAATACCAGTTCTACCACGCAAAGGACGACGCCATCGATTGGCAGAGCCCCCTGGCAGCCGGCGAGATCCCGGATTCGGTGGGGACCTATTTTGTGGTCGTCACAGTGCCTGACAGTGCAGCCAACTTTACAGAGGCAGCGGATCAGAACCTCTGGAGGGTCGTCATTGGGAAGGCAAAGCTGAGCGCCCAAATTGACGATGTCACCGTCACCTATCGCGGGGCAGATCAGGTTCTGGCGGGAGAAGACGGCATTTTGGACATCGCCGTCACCAGCTCCACGACAGAGCCGCCGGCCCCCTGGACCTCCTATGTGGCCAGTTTTGTCGCAAAGGGCGACTACACCAGTGCGCAGGATGTGCCGGAGGCGGTTTGGAGCAGCCAGGCCGTCACCTCGGTTCGGAATGTAGAGGATTCCGGCACCTATCTGTACCGCATTGAGGATCCCCAGAACGGCAACCATGAGCCGGCCTATGGTGCATTCCAGGTGACGGTGGAGCCCGCCAAGCTCTCCGTCCAGGGCGCCATCAACAGTGTCAAAACCTACGACGGCACGGAGCTGGTGACAGGGGACTGTACTGCAGCCTACACGCTTGCAGACGGCGTGGCCGCCGGCGATGACATCACCGGCATCACACTGGCCGCAAGGTATCGCGACAGTGCAGCCGCAGAGCAGGACAAACCCATCGATCTGGAGTTCCAGATTCAGTTCCGCGATGCGCTCGCGCAGCAGAACTATACTTTCAGCGGTGACGCCGCCGTCAATGATACCCCCGCCACGGACGCCGCGGCCTCGGAGGGAGCGGAGGTTCTGACGATCACGGCGGCCACCACCGGCCAGATCCAGTTCCGTGAGCTGGTCATCGCTGTGGAAGACCATACCATGGTATACAGCGGCGGCACCAGCATTCCATTGGATGCGGCAAAGCTCTCCATTCTGGATGCCGATACCAGCGTTGTGGCCGGTGAGCAGCTCACGCTGTCCGCCGATGCTGCCGGCACGGTTGCCTCTGCCAATGTGTCTGACGGCCGGCAGGAGATGGCGGTCAGCACCGATGCCATTGTCCTGCAGGGCGATACGGCTTCAAACTACCGCGTGGCCTCTGTGCAGACCTGCTATGCCACGATCACGCCGAGACAGCTCGGTCTGGAGTTGAACGCCGCCATGCAGTCTCCGTATACCGGTCAGACGCCGCAGCGGACCTCTTATCAGGCCAGCGTCACCTCGGTGGTTGGGCAGGAGCTGACCGAGCGCAATGTGGTCTATACCTTCTACACCGACGAGACGAAGCAGACCGCCGTCACTCCGGTCCGGGTGGGCCGCTACTATCTGGCCGCAGCGCTGAATTTGGATCCAGACGCGCCGGACTATGACGCCAACTATCTGGGGGCCAGCGCCGAGGGCTGGTTCCAGATCACCGAGGATGCGTCTCAGACCCTCACCCCCATCGTCACGGCCTATGACAGTCCGTATGACGGAACCGCCCACAGCGCTGTCACCATCCAGATTCCGAATCCCAGGGAGGATCCCCAGAATCCGGACGATGACTACCTGCAGCCTGGGACAGACTATCTGATCTATTTCTGGACGGACGGCGGCGCGGAGCAGACCGAGATGCCGCAGGTCCAGGATGTGACAGAGCAGAGCTGGAACTACCGCATCGACCTGTTTGACTATCCCGATCCTGCCGCCGGCACCTTCACCGCCAAAGTCACCCCGCGGCCGCTCACCATCACGCCTGACATGGCCTCGGTGCAGAGGGTCTACGACGGCGG
>JAHZEE010000041.1:6409-8162 GCA_019421975.1 Clostridiales bacterium
GGCGGAACGGATGTGGACGCCAGCCAGGTCAACGAGATCCTCCTGTCCGGCAATGACGCGTCCAGCGAGCAGATCGTGATTGCCGGCTTTGAGGCGAGCTATGACAATCCCAACGCCACTGTGCAGACGCAGGGCGCGCAGGCAATCCACTTTGTCTATACGCTGGACTTTGGCGGCGCCGACGCCTCCAACTACAGCTACGGAGGGCAGCGGCTCACAGCCGGTACGACCGAGCTGACCGGCTCCATCGCCGCTGCCATCGTCCCGAAGCCCATCCAGGTCCGGATTCTGGATCAGACACAGACCTATGATGGAGAGGACTGGTCTGCACGGGTCGGACAGACCCAGGATCAGCACTGGGCAGTACCGGCCGGCGCCATCGAGTCGCAAAACGGCCAGCCGGATACGCTGGATCTTGTCCTGTCGATCCCGGCCGGCGCCACGGATATGGACACCTACCAGATCCAGGGCGTCTGCGGCAACCAGAACTATGCCGCCGCCTTTACCGGCCAGAACGGCCAGACACAGTGGGGTTCCTTTGTGGTATCGCGCAGACCCATCACCGTGCAGATCGGGAACGACACGGGAATCTACGGCGAGCCGTACACCCCGGCGCTGACGCTTTTGCCCAGTGACGCGTTGGTCGGGGCGGACGCCTGGACCGACAGTGATCTCTCCGGGATTGTTCTGCAGGTGTCGCCGTCAACGGTGGGAGCTTACCCCATCACCGCAGCCGACGGCGACTACGGTAACTATACCATCGACTTCCTGGACGGCAGCTATGAGGTCCAACAGCGCCCCATCACCATCCGCGTGGAGGACCATGAGAGCAGCTACGGCGGGGCTGTAGACGGCGGCATTCTGACGCCCGTGGAGGGGAAGGACTATACCGTCATCTCCACCTATCAGATTGTGCCTGGAGACGACCTTGGCCTTCAGCTGTCTACCGAGGCATCGGAGGCAAAGCCGGTGGGCCTCTATCCCATCTCTGCGCAGATCACCCAGGCGCAGACTGCGAAGAATTATGAGATCACCTTTGCCGGCGGCAGCTGGAGCGGGGACGCACAGCACGGCACCTATCACATTGAGCGGGCCGCTCTGTCCATCGCGTTCCAGACCCAGGGAGAGATCCCGATCTCGTATCAGGACACCTTTACCAATCCGCTGCGCTTTACCAATGTGAGCGCCGGAGCGGCGGTTTCGGATGCGGAGGCTGCAAAGATGCAGGCTGACGGGAAGGTCCATTACGCATCGAGTGATCCCACCGTTGCCACAGTCTCCGCAGATGGAACGGTCTCCATCCACAATTCGCCCGCGTCGGTCACCATCTCGGCCTGGGTGGAGCAGAGCGACAACTTTGAGCCCGCCGAAGCGGTCTCCTATACGCTGCACATCTCTACCAGCAGCGGCATCCGGGTCGACTTCTCCCAGCAGACGCTGACCTACACCGGCGATCCGCAGCCGCTTCTGAGCGCCCCCACCGTCTCGCCGGCCAATGCCGAACTCGTGTACTGGCTTGAGGGTGGAACGCCGAGTACAGACATTCCCACCGGGGAACAGGCCCAGTCCTATGTGGTGTACTACCGGGCAACGGCGGAAAACTACGATCCGTACGAGAACCACATCACGGTGACCATCGCCCAGGCCAGCCCGTCGACCGGATTTGAGCCGGATTCGGACCGTGTATCCTACCAAAACGATCTGGTCTACGATCTCACCCAGCACGCAGAGCTGCCAATTGGAAAGAACTATC
>JAHZEE010000041.1:8172-10761 GCA_019421975.1 Clostridiales bacterium
AATATGTCAGTGAGAACTCCAGCGTTGCTGAGATCGTTGGAAATGACCCCAGCCGGATCCTGATTAAGCAGCAGGGCGATGTGCGCATCACGGCCATGTTTGACGGAGACGCCAACTACACGCCGGGCAACTACACCTTCACCCTGCATGTGGTCGATTCCGCCACCATGATCGAGTGCAGCGCCCCGGCGTCGTATACCGTCACCTATGACGGCAGCGCATATGGTCTCAGGCTGGATCCCGCCGATGTCAGCGGCCCCAACCAGTATGAGCTCTACTTCAGCGATGACGAGGGCCTCAGCTACGATCTCACCGAGCTGAATGCACCGCATTTCACCGATGCCGGCGAGTACACGATCTACTATCAGATCCGTGCCAACGGCTATCTGGCCGCAAACTTCGAGCAGACCGTCAACATTGATCCAAAGCAGATCGACGCGGAGATGTTTAAGGACAGCGTTGCGCCGCTTTACACCTACATTGGCGCTGCCATCCAGCCGCCCGTCAGCGTCTCCTATCAGGGCATGGCGCTGACGGAGGGCGTCGACTATGAGGTCGATTACCGCGACAATGTGGAGGTCGGCACCGGCTATGTGATCGTCTCCGCCGCTCCCAATGCAGTCAACTATGTCGGCACGGCGGAGGTCCCGTTCCGAATTGCAGCACGGAGCGCCAACTATCTGACCGCCTCTCTGAGTCCCACCTACGGCTTCTACGGCACCGATTCGGCCACCTCCACCGTCCAGGTCCAGTTCGGCGGCTCCAATGAGCCGCTGGTTCCCGGCGTGGACTACACCCTCTCGTGCAGCGATCCGGATTTGGCCGCGTCTGTTGAGATTGACGGCAATGTCCTGACCTTCAGCTCTGCTGACGCATATGGCACGACCTATCCCATCACCGTGACTGCCAGGGGGAACTACAGCGGCACCGTCCATCTCTCTTACACTCTGCTGCCCGCCTCCAGCTCCGGCGGTCTGGAGCTGACCGTTGACGGGGCTGCCACACCGATGGTCTCCATCTACGGCGAGCCGGTGGAGGGCGCCATCACTGTGGCCAACCCGAACGGCGGGGAGGATCTGACAGAGGGGGAGGACTACGATCTGACCTACACCTACTTCAACAGCGCCAATGAGCAGGTGACGCCCGACGGCGAGCGCTATACGCCGGAGGTTCTGGGAGAGGCCGGTATCTATGTGGTGACCGCCACAGCGAAAAATGGCTATGACGGCAGCGGCACCTTCGTATTCCTCATCCAGAAGCGCGACCTGTCTGACCCGGCAGTGGATGTCTCGGTCTCGAACGAAGTCTACACCGGAGAGCCCATTGTGCCGGACTGCACCATTGACTATCCGGGCCTGCTGGAAAGTGACTATGAGGTCACCTTCCTGAACAATCTCAACGCCGGCAGGGCAGAGGCCATCTTTACCGCGACCGCAGAGAGCAACAATTTCACCGGCTCTGTCCGCAGCCCCTTTACCATCGCGCCCAAGGAGTTCACCGATGCGTTCACCGTCGATCCCATTGCGTCCCAGGCATACACCGGCCTTGCAATCACACCTGAGCTCACCGTCCGCGACGAGACCGGCAAGGCCCTTGCGTCCTCTGACTATGAGGTCTTCTATGCGCAGAACATCGACATCGGAACAGCGTCTGTCCGGGTGGAGGGCCGAAACAACTACGAGGGTATGATCACAGATATCACCTTTGAGATCATCGGCACCGCTCATTCGTTCCTCCTGCAGCTCGAGCGCACGGAGTGGACCTATGATCCAACCGATACGGCCTCTGTCGGACAGATCTCTGTCACCTACGACGGTCAGGCGCTGACCCTCGGGACGGACTACACGCTGAGCGTCCAGCGGGAGGACACCGTTCTGGTCGACCGGGGTACGGACATCGCCGCGGTGTTGGCTGCCATCCAGGCCCCCGGCAAGTATCTGGTGACTGCAGCTGGCATCGGGAGCTATCCAAACCTGCAGAACGCACAGCAGGTTCGCATCGATAAGATTCAGCCCGCGCTGGCTCTGAGCGCTGCACCTGAGACGCTGACTGGCGGCGGAGCCGTCCAGCTCAAGCTCACGGCGCAGAACCTGCCGGAGGGCGTGGTTCTGACGGAGCTGAACGGGACCAAAAACGGCGCCAA
Source organism: Clostridiales bacterium (assembly GCA_019421975.1). Classification (GTDB taxonomy): domain Bacteria; phylum Bacillota; class Clostridia; order Oscillospirales; family Oscillospiraceae; genus CAKTFW01. The sequence goes on from JAHZEE010000041.1 coordinate 10,316, forward strand.
ACTGGAGCCGCTGCAGCTGGTCTATGCAGATGGCGTCTACACGGCGGAGCTGCAGGCAAACAATGAAAACGCCACCTATGTGTTCACCGTCACGGTGGAGGAGACGGAGTACTATGCAGCGGCCAGCACCTCGGTCACGGTCCTGACCGCGCGCCGCAGCGGCGGTGGAGCCGGCGGCGGCAGCGGCAGTGCAGATCCCAAACCGGAGGTGTACACCCACAGCGCATATCTGCTGGGCTACGACGACGGCACCTTCCGGCCCGACGGAAATATGACCCGCGCGCAGGCTGCCGCGATTTTTGCACGGCTGTTGGTGGAGGACATTCCCACCGATCTGCACGGCCCCTTCACCGATGTTCCGGACCAGGCCTGGTATGCGCAGAGTGTCAACAGCCTGCAGCAGTACGGGATTCTCACCGGCCGCAGCGAAACGGTCTTTGACCCGG
>JAHZEE010000042.1:0-9208 GCA_019421975.1 Clostridiales bacterium
AGCCGGAGGTTGATCTCCTCTGGCTGCAGCAGGGGCTTTTCCATCCACGAGCGCAGCATCCGCGCGCCCATGGCGGTCTTGGTCTGATCCAGCACCCAGAGCAGGCTGCCGCGCCGCTCCTTGGCGCGGAGCGTCTCGGTCAGCTCCAGATTGCGCCGGGCCGTCAGGTCCAGCTCCATGAACCGGCCGGCGCTGTAAAATTCCACCGCCCGGATGTGCCCCAAATCGGCCTTCTGAACCTCCCGCAGAGCGGTGAGCAGTGCGCCCAGCGCCCGCACCGTGCAGGGATAGGCGGCAAGACCCAGCGCCGCCGGCGTCTGGCCAAACTGCCCTTCCACCACCGCGGCCGCGGCGTCCGGGACAAACAGGGAGTCCTCCCCGTGGTCGATGCAGCAGCCCAGCCGCTCGGTCAGCGCCTGCTGCAGCGGGGCGCTGTGGCAGGCGCCGCCGCCCAGCAGAATCTCACTGGGCGCAAAGCGGCCGATCTCGTTGATGGCGTGCTCGTCTGCCTCCGCACCGGTGGTGACGGTGGCATAGCAGGCGCCGGTGGACACATCGCAAAAGCAGATGCCCCACACACCGCCGTCCTCCAGCGCGCAGGCAAAGTAGTTGTTCTTGCGCTCGTCCAGCATGGAGCTCTCGGTGACGGTGCCGGGGGTGACGACGCGGATCACCTCGCGCTTGACCAGCCCCTTGGCCAGCGCCGGGTCCTCCATCTGCTCACAGATGGCGACCTTGTAGCCCTTGGAGACCAGACGGGCAATATAGCTGTCCGAGGAGTGATAGGGAACGCCGCACATGGGGATACGGTCCTCGGCGTCCTTGGAGCGGTCGCGGGTGGTGAGCGTCAGATCCAGCTCCCGCGAGGCGATCCGGGCGTCCTCGGCGAACATCTCATAGAAGTCACCCAGCCGGAAGAATAAAAGACAGTCCGGATTCTGCTGCTTGACTTCCATATACTGTTTCATCATTGGGGTCATGACAGGCATGGTTCAGGCTCCTCCTGTTTTGAATTTCGGCGGCTCAGACGCAGGTGCCGGTGAGCGACCAGGTGGTCGCGTCGGTGATGGCGATGGGACGGAACTGGCCGATCAGGCCCTCGTCGCCGGTCAGGCGCACCAGACGGCCGCCCTCGGTCCGGGCTGTGAGGAAGCTGCCGTCCCGGCCATCGATCAGGCAGCGCAGCACCTTGCCCACATCGGCCCGGCGCAGCGCCGCGGAGATCTCATTCTGCCGCGCCGGCATGGGGTCCGGCAGGCTGGCGGCCGGCGTCCCGCGCCGGGGGGAAAAGAGGAAGGTGAACAGCGCGTCGTATTCCACTGTGTTCACCAGCTCCAGGGTCTTTTCAAAGTCCGCATCTGTCTCGCCGGGAAAGCCGACGATCACATCGGAGGTGAGCACCAGATCCGGCATGACCGATTTGGCATAGGCGATGAGCTCCAGATAGGACGCGGCCGTATAGCGGCGGTTCATGGCGGCCAGAATCCGGTCGCTGCCGGATTGGAACGGCAGGTGCAGATGCTTGGCGATCTTTGGATGGGAGGCCATCACATCCAGAAGCTTCCTGGAGGCGTCCTTGGGATGGCTGGTCATAAACCGGACCAGAAAATCACCCTCCAGCTCGGCGATCTGGCCGAGCAGGTCTGCAAAGTCGATGGGCGTCTGCAATCCGCGGCCATAGGAGTTCACATTTTGTCCCAGCAGGGTGATGTCGCGGTAACCCGCCGCGATGAGTGAGCGGACCTCGGAGAGAATTTCCTCCGGCTCGCGACTACGCTCCCGGCCGCGGACATAGGGGACAATGCAGTAAGAGCAAAAGTTGTTGCAGCCATACATGATGGAGACCCAGGCCTTCAAAGAATTCTGCCGCACCTGGGGGATGCCCTCGGCAATGGAGCCGGCCTCGTCGGCGATGGCAAACACCCGGTCGCCGGACTGCAGCACCCGCCACAGCAGCGAGGGAAACTGCCACAGGTGGTGGGGAGAGAACACCCCGTCCACATGGCGGTAGCTGGCGCGGATTTTGTCGGTCACATGGGGCTCGCCCATCATGCAGCCGCAGAGGAAGATCCGCTGCGCGGGATGGCGGCGCTTGGTGTGCACCAGCGCGCCCACATTGCCCAGCACCCGCTGCTCGGCGTGCTCGCGGATGGCGCAGGTGTTGATGACCACCAGGTCGGCGCCCTCCTCCTGAGAAGCCGCAGCGTATCCCGCCAGCTGCAGCATGCCGCGGATGCGCTCGGAGTCCGCCTCGTTCTGCTGACAGCCGTAGGTGTCTACAAAGGCGGTGGGCGTTTTTCCGCTTGCGCGCCAATATTCATGAATTTGCTGGCAATATGCGTTCTGCTCCGCCAACTGGGCGGGGGAGATGTGGGTGGTCTGCTCCAAGACGGTACCTCCGAGAATCAATTTCAGATAGATTATTTTATCATTTTTTGTCACTGTTTTCAAGAAAGTTTCCAGCATTTTTCGGAAACAGTGAGACAGGGCGGCGGGGGCCGCCCCTCCGCCGCTAGGGGAGGATTTGGGTGGCGCAAATAAAAAGGCTCCCCTGGAGGGGAGCTGGCCGCGAAGCGGACTGAGAGGTGTCGATCTCCCATCTGGGATGTATACGCCTCCGCCGGGCGGGCCACTGTCATGCGCACAATCACATTGTTAAAGCCTGTCCGTTTGATCTCAAATCCCATACAGTAAATCAGGCGAAGACTGTATTGACTGCGCAGAATGGGGGAGGCGGTTGGCGGGTGTTGGGGATGGCACTTTAAAGATGGCGAGGCCCACCTGCTTTCACAGCAGGTGGGCCTTGTTGATTACGATGGTGCGGCAACACCTCTCAGTCGGCTGCCGCCGACAGCTCCCCTCAAGGGGAGCCTTTCCGACTGCGGAGCGCCCCCGTAAGCCTCCCCTTGAGGGGAGGTGGCATGGCGTCAGCCATGGCGGAGAGGTGGCCGCACCGCGCTCCCCATACCGGACATCTCTCCATCAGCTATCGCTGACAGCCACGCCGCCGCGGCCAGATCAAAAAATGCTTTTCCCGTGTGCCGGGGCCGGGGCGCCGAGGGCTTTTAGAATGGTCGCGCCGAGATCTGCGAAAGAGGGCCGTGTGCCGATGGCCTGCGGGGTGATGTCCCTATGCCACAACAGCGCGGGAATGTACTCGCGGGTGTGGTCGGAACCGTGGTAGGTGGGATCACAGCCGTGATCGGCAGTGAGCACCAGCATGCCATCCTGCTCGGCCAGCGCCTGCAAAATGGCGGGCAGGGCCCGGTCCACCTCCTCCAGCCCGGCGGCATAGCCGTCGGGGTTGCGCCGGTGGCCCCACTGCTGGTCGAAGTCCAGAATATTGCAGAAAATAAAGCCGTCCTGGTGCCGAGCGGCCTCCAGGGCGCGGGCCAGGCCGTCGGCGTTGCTCTTGGTCTTGACCGTGGTGTCAAAGCCGCGGCCGACAAAAATATCATAGGGCTTTCCAATGGAGTGGGTGGGAATGCCGGCCGCGTGCAGCAGCTCCACATCCGTCTGGTAGGGCGGAAGCGTGGCATAGTCGTGGCGGTTGGCGGTGCGGGTGTAGTTGCCGGGGGTCCCCACAAACGGACGGGCGATCACGCGGCCCATTCCCAGATTCATCTCGTCGAACATCCTGCGGGCGATGGTGCACAGCTCGTAGAGCCGCTCCAGCGGGATCACCTGCTCGTGGGCGGCAATCTGGAACACACTGTCAGCCGAGGGGTAGACGATGGGCCAGCCCGTTCGCTCGTGTTCCGGCCCGAGCTCGGCGATGATCTGGGTGCCGGATTCCGCGCGGTTGCCCAGCACGCCGCCGACGCCGGTGCGGCGGATGAATTCCTGGATGATCTCCGGCGGAAAGCCGTCGGGGAAGGTCAAAAACGGCCGCTCGGTGATGACGCCCATAATCTCCCAGTGGCCGACGATGGAGTCCTTGCCGCGGGAGGCGGAGGCGCAGCGGCCGTAGGCGGCCAGCGGCTGCTCCCCCTGATAAAATGGCTCCAGGCCCTCGATGGAGCGGAGCCCCAGTTTGCGGAGGTTCGGAATCTGCAGATCGGGGTGCGTCTGCAGCACATGGGGGATGGTCGCCGCGCCGGCGGAGTCGTATTGATCGGCGTCGGGCAGCGCGCCGACGCCGGCAGAGTCCAAGAGCATCAGTAAGACTTTACGGACTTGCATACAAATTGCTCCTCTCAGTTCCGTTTTGATACAGTTTACCATATTATATCAGATGTTTGTGTATTTTCAATGAATTTCACAGGCGCCCCAAAAGCGTTGAATTTGTCCGGCGGCTGTGGTATACTTTAGAAAAAATTAACGGGAGTGGTTTGTCATTTATGAAAAAAAATACCAATGAGAAATTTCTGAAAGGAGCCTGGCGCATTCCTGCCTGGCAGGCAGCCGCTGCGGTTGTCCTTTTTCTGGCAGCTGTGGCGGCCGGGGCACTGGGCAGCAGCAGGCAGGTAAAGGATCCGGAGATGGCCCAGGTGGTGATGCGCCTGGCAGACCGGGCGCTGACCAACCAGGACCTTGCCTACTATTTTTGGACGGAGTACTATTATGCCCTGGGCAGCGGCGCGGCAATCGACACTGCAGTGGCGCTCGACGCACAGCAGTATGACCAGACGCGGACCTGGGAACAGTATCTGTTGGAAAATGTCGAGCAGACGATGGTCCAGACACTGACGCTGGCAGAGCAGGCGGAGGCAGCGCAATTCCAGCTGCCCGCGTCTCAGCAGGCAGAGCTGGAGCAGCTGCCCGAGATTCTGGAGCAGAGCGCCATATCCTACGGCTATACGGATGAGGCCGGCGCGGCGGAGATTGAGACCTATTTAAGCCAGAGCTATGGCGCGGGTGTGGATGAGGCGTCGTTTGTGCAGTTTATGGAAGACTCCTACCTGGCGGCGGCATATGCGGAGGCGCTGTACGACCAGACGACCTTCTCTGACGAAGAGGTGGCGTCCTATTATGAGGCCTTTGCAGATGATTATATGCTCCAGGGCGTCCTGCAGACGGAGGACCGGGCTGTGCAGATCCGGGATATTCTGATTGTGCCCCAGAGCACCCAGCAGGAGGACTGGGATGCGGCCAGACAGACGGCAGACCAGCTGCTTCAGATTTGGCAGCAGGAGGGCGCCACGGAGGAGGTCTTTGCCTCGCTTGCCATGGCCAATTCCATGGACTCCGACAATGCGCCTTCGGGCGGGCTGCGGGCGTTTTTGAATCAGGAGGGGGTGGACACGGCCATTGCCGGCTGGAGCTTTGATCCATCTCGCGCGCCGGGTGACACCACGGTGCTGCAGGCCGCTGACGGATACCATGTCCTGTATTTCTGCAGCATCAGCGACCATCCCTACTGGTATGAGCGGGCGCTGGATGATCTGCGCTATGAATCCTATGTGAGCACGCTGCGCCAGCTCGTGGAGCAGGCGGAGTACACCTTTTATCCGCAGCGGGTTGTCCTGCATACACCCGGCAGCTTGAGCGCGTGAGGAGCGGCAATTGACACAGCGAAACAAAGATAGGGGAGATTGTATGGAACAGACACTCGATCAAAAGACGGATCAGACAGCTGCCGGTCTGGCGCCGGCGGTTCCACGAAAAAAGATGCTGTTTCTGGTCAATCCCAAGGCGGGCAGGGCGGAGATCCGGAACAATCTGCTGGATGTGCTGAATCTGTTCACGGCGGCGGGCTATGATGTGATGGTCCACCCGACGCAGAAGGCCAAGGAGATCCCGGCGCTGATTGGACAGATTGGCGGCGGATATGACTGCGTTGTCACCTGCGGCGGCGACGGCACGCTCAATGAGACGGTGACGGGCCTGGTGCAGCTGGATGCGCCGCCGCTTTTGGGATACATCCCGTCCGGCACGGTGAACGACTTTGCGACCTCTCTGCAGCTGCCGCGCGATGTCATGCAGGCGGCGGAGGTTGTCCTCCACGGACGGGAATTCCGGTGTGATGTGGGCATCTTCAACGGCCGGCCGTTTGCCTATGTGGCGGCGTTCGGCGCTTTTACCGCAGTTTCCTATGAGACGCCCCGCGCGGAGAAGCAGGCGCTGGGCCGGGCGGCCTATCTGCTGCAGGGAATCCGGAGCCTGTCGGAGATCCGGCCCTACTGGGTGCGGCTGGAGCACGACGGCATTGTAGAGGAGGACGAGGTCGTCTTTGGGATGGTCAGCAACTCCATCAGCATCGGCGGCTTTAAGACCATGCCGAACCCGGACGAGATCGCGCTGGACGACGGGCTGTCCGAGGTGGTGCTGGTGCGGCGGATCAAGACGATCCTGGACATGAATGCGGTGACCTCCGCCCTGCTGCGGCAGGACTTTTCCTCAGAGCACTTCCTGTGCTTCAAAACGGCGCATCTGAGGATGACCTTCTGCGAGGAGGTCCCCTGGACGCTGGACGGGGAGTTCGGGGGCAATGTGCAGGAGGCGGTGATTGAGAACCGGTGCCGCGCGTTTCGGATTATGACGCCGGCGGGATAAATCAAAAAGGCAGGCCAAAAATGGCCTGCCTTTTTTGTCACTGTGCGCAATTGAGGCTGCACAGAAGCCGCTCCATCTTGCACACGCCCTCCTGCTGTGAGGTGATAATCGACTGAAGAATCGGGACCAGCGCCGGACAGATGGGAAAGCGCAGGGTGTTTTCCGCCATCTGAATGGCGCCCCTGTGGTGGGGAATCATCTCGCGCATGAAATTGCAGTTGAGATGGTTGGTCGCTGTGGCGTTGCCCATGTCCGTAAACATGGTCTGGGTGATCTGCTCAAACCGCCGGGCGTAGAGGCAGAGCTCCTGCTCCGTGTTTGGCAGCTCGCTGCACTGCGCCAGCGCTGCCCGCATATCCGCAATGCTCTTGGTCTGTGAGGCGATGATGTGGGCCGCGATATTCTGCAGGGGAACAAAGGTGGTGTACTGCAGCAGATTGTTCGACATCTCAATGGCCGCCTGGTGATGCGGAATCATCTGCACGATAAAATTATGTGAGATACTCTCTGTCAGGGCGGGTTCACACATGCCCTGCTTCATTTCATCCAGAATCTCATAGTAGCGGGACAGATAATTTTTTGTCACCGTACTGAATTCCTTTGACTCGATCATAGTTGGGACCTCCTCCCTTGTCAGCATATGCCGGCAAAGAGGCGGGGGTGAACCTGTCAAAAAAGGGCGGGGCGCTGTGCCCCGCCCTTTTTAGGGAATCCACTGCGGCTGTACGAGTCCGTCCAGCGACGCATACGGGATGGTGAACTGCTGTACGCCCGCGGAATAGGGCGCGATGCTCGCAGGGTCAAACACCAGTGTCAGGCCCTGGTCAGTCAAATACCAGCTTCCACCGCTGAGCGCCTGGCCCAGCAGCTGCTCATAGCCATCGAAAAAGACGCCGTCATACTGGGGCTGCGCGGTGAGCGCACCCAGCTCGGCGGACACAGCGGCCTGCAGCTGTTCCGGATCTGTGGCCAGCGTGTCCAGCGTCAGAGGGGCGCCGGTCTGCAGACTGTAGGTGGCACAGAGACTGCTCGTCTCAGGATGGGCGCCGCCGGTATTGGCGGTGTCCTCGTACCGCACGCTCACAAGGGTGTCATCCAGCCGGCCCAGATGGACGGTGCGCGTCACCTCATAGGGCAGGAAGGCGTCTGTGAATCCATCGGCGGCGCGGCTCTGATAGTCCGCGGTGGCTGCCTCCAGATAGCTGTCATAGTGCTGCTCCCGTGTGTCGTAGTCGCTGCGCAGGGCCTGATTGACAGCCCCCTGGCCGGGCAGCTCCAGCAGCGCATTGGACCAGCGCAGCAGCGGGCTGCCGCCTGCCGGCGTCTCAGCCTGGACGCTGGCCTCGGTGATGGTGTAGTCCGCCTGCCCGGCCGGGTCGGCGTCCTCAGAGGTTCCGGAAAAATCCGAGGTGTCCAGCTGGGAGAGAATGGAGAGCGTGGCGGTGGCGGAGGACGAGAGGACAAAGGACTGGTAGAAGTAATCCTGGTAGTCCGCCGTATTGGGGATCCAACCGTTGAGCTCCAGGGATCCGGCAAACGCAGCGGTTTCATAGGCGCTGTCCAGCGTGAAGAGGGAGATCCGGCCGGCGCGCAGGTCCTCCACCACAGCGTTGCGGACCTTCAGCATGGTCTCCTGGTCGTCCAAATAATTCCAGCCCTCATCCCACAGAGAGAAGGATACATCCGAAACATTCATATCCTCCAGCAGCGCAATGGTCTCCTCCAACACAGCGGGCGACTGATAGAGCGCCACCAGCCGGGCGCTGTAGCTCTCGGCGTCTGTCTGGGCCTGCTCCGGATCAAACGGAAGGTCGTACGAGCGGTTGACGCGGGAGCCGTCTTCTAGGGTGTAATAGAGAGATAGATAGGACCAGCTGAGATTGGAGGAGGTCTCGACGGTGCTTGGGTTGAGCTGGCGCAGCGTGTCCAGGTCGTCCGCAATGGCGCGGTGGAGCTGGGTGACCTGTGCGATGATCTCCGGATCCGAGGTCTCAATGGAGTTGGCGCCGCTGGTATGGACGGTGACGCTCTGAATCTCATCCTCGTCCGGGACATATCCTGCCAGGTTCAAAGGATCAAGACCGATACAGACGGTGATCACCGTCAGCAGCACCAACAGGGCAACAGCGCCGCGCCAGCCCCTGCGGAACACATGGATGGTCTTGTTGAGCAGCATCTCTGCGGAGAAATAGCCCACAAGACCGGTGAGCATCATACAGATGGCCAGGGCGATCAGGCTGTCGTGGCTGCTGCGCGAAAACAGCTCAAAATAGAACAGCGAGTAGACGAGAAAGCCCAGGGAGAGCGCGGCCGAAACGCCGACGCCAAAGCGGAACAGAACAGCTGCCCAGCGCACCGTGATCAGATCGCCTGCGGTCTCGCTGGCCCGCCGCCGGTAGACCAGATAGGCCAGCGCGGCAAAGACAATGCCGACAACGGCATAGAGCGCCACCCAGTGCCAGCCGGAAGCGCCGCAGCCTGTGACAGACCAGCCGGAGAGGTTGCCGATTTCCACATACTCCGTATCCTCCCAGCTCCTGAATCTCGTGAGCAGCTGGAACAGGGGAGAAAAGGCGCTGCCATCGAGATAGAAGCCGGACAGACCGTACTGAAAGCGGGAGATCAGCACAGAGAGCAGCCAGCAGAGGCCGGCGGACAGGAAGTTCAAAATGAGATAAAAGACCGGAAGCGCCAGAATCTGTCCGGTGAACAT
>JAHZEE010000042.1:9218-10595 GCA_019421975.1 Clostridiales bacterium
CCGTTCAGGCTGAGCCACAGCTCCAGAACCGGCGAAATGGAGACGACGCCCAGTCCGAGCTGCGCCAGAAAGACCAGAAGCGCTGCGATGGTGTTGGCCGCCATGGGCATTAGAAGGCCGGACAGATAGTTGGTCAGAAACAGCCCGCTGCGCTGGATGGGCAGGGCATGTACCATGCCGATGCTGCGGGCGGAAAACAGATAGGAGAAGACCGCCATGGCGCTGCAGATGCCGATGCCGCCGGCGAGAAAGGGGCCAAAACGGGTCATAAAGGCGTAGAGATAGGCGGCGGTGTCCAGCCTGGTATGGGGGATCTCGGAGGACAGGCCGGAGAACAGAATGACCAGCGGCAGTGAGATCAGAAGCACCGCCAGGTACCAGCCCCAGAGCGGGATATAGCGGGTCAGGTTCTTTCGGAACAGTGCCTTGGAAAAGAAATCAGAGAAGGATGTCTTTGACTGCATAGTCGGCGCCTCCCAATTCGTAGATGAAAATTTCCTCCAGCGTCAGAGGGACTGCGTCCATGAGCAGTGGCTTGAGCGCGGCAATCTGCGCCTGGGCATCTTGCGAGCTGCCGCGGATGATGTAGGTGTTGACACGGCCGACGGCGGTGTGGTGCAGGACCTCCAGCCCTTCCGGCAGGACCTGCTCCTGGTAGTCGGCAAAGACCAGCTGGATTTTCAGGGTGTTCTCCTGCAGCTCGGACAAGGAGCGCTCCAGCAGCACCTGGCCGTGGTTCATGATGCCCACATGGTCGCAGACATCCTCCAGCTCCCGCAGGTTGTGGGAAGAAACCAGCACCGTGGTGCCGCGGGCGGCCACATCGCCCATGATGAGGCTCCATACCTGCCGGCGCATGACCGGATCCAGCCCGTCCACCGGTTCGTCCAGGATCAGGTAGTCCGGCATGCAGCAGAGCGCCAGCCAGAACGCGACCTGCTTCTGCATTCCCTTGGACAGCCGGCGGATGGGGGCCTTTTCGTCAATGGTAAAGGCCTCCTTGAGCATTTCGTAGCGCTGGGGATCAAATTTGGGATAGATCCCTCTGTAAAACTGCATCATATCCCGCGCACAGGCCTGGGGAAAGAAGTACCAGTCATCCGGGATCGTGGCGATGCGTACCTTGGCGGCCGGGTTCTCATAGATGGGCGCCCCGTCGAGCAGCGCGGTGCCGCTGTCCTGGCGATAGATGCCCGTCAGATGGCGGATGAGCGTGGATTTGCCTGCGCCGTTGGGACCGACCAGACCATAGATAGAGCCGGTCGGCACGCGCAGCGTGGCGCCGGCCAGCGCCTGAAAGCCGGAAAAGGATTTGGTGAGATCTTGCACTTCAATCATTATGCGGTTCCTCCTTGCATCAGCAGTGCCTGCAGTTCC
>JAHZEE010000043.1 GCA_019421975.1 Clostridiales bacterium
GTTCTGCACCACATATTTTCCGCCGCTGACCTCCAGCTCGACGCCCGTGATGTATCCGCAGGCGTCGGAGGCCAGAAAGACAATGGGCTTTGCCATGTCCTCCGGCGTGCCCAGCCGGTGCAGGGCCACATTCTGCACATAGTGCGCCTCGTTGCGCCGGATGTCCTCCGCCGCCATCTCTGTGACGATCATGCCGGGGATGAAGCCCACCACCCGGATCCCATAGGGCGCCAGGTTGGCTGCAAAGGTGCGGGTCATACTGTTGACCGCCGCCTTGGTCGCGGCGTAGATGGCGCCGCTGGCGTGGGGAATTTTGGAGGCGTAGGAGGAGGCGTTGATGATGACGCCGCCGCGGCCCTGCTCCATCATGATCCGGCCCGCAATCCGGCAGCCCTCGTAGACGCTGCGCTGGTTGGTGCGGGTGATGGTCTCGTAGTCCTCCTCGGTGAACGCCATCACCGGCTTGCTGATGGCAATGCCGGCGTTGTTGACCCAGACATCAATGCCGCCGTATTCGCCGGCAATCTGATCTGCCACGGCCTGCATGGCCTGCGTATCGCACACATCGAGCTGCCGGACGGCCACCTCCAGTCCCTCTGCCCGAAACGCCTGCTGCGTCTGCTCCAGCACCGGCACGCGGCGGCCGCAGATCACAACCCGCGCGCCCTCCTGGGCAAACGCCCGGGCGGTCGCCTTTCCAATGCCGGTGCCGCCGCCTGTGATGACGACGACCTTTTTCTGAAGATGCAGATCCATTTCCATTCCCCTTTCTATTCGGCCGGTCTATTCGACCGGTTCCATCGCCTCATGCAGCCGGGGCAAAATCGCGCCGCGGAAGACGGAGGTGCTGTTGTTGTGCAGCGTGCTGAGGGCGCCTGCAATCTGGACCCCCGTCATCTGGCCGGTCATGGACAGGTCCAGATCCAGGATAAACCGCGTCTGCTTTTCCGTCTGGTTGTTCCGGCGCAGATGGCCCGGCCCGGCGTGCAGCTTCAACTGACAGCCGTGGGGCAGCGCCATCTCCACATCGGCCGCATTCTTGGACACCGCCGCCTCCGGCACATCCTCCTCCGCCAAGACCCCCAGATAGGCCGGCGCAATCAGCTCCCGCCAGGGCATATCGGGCAGGCCCAGCTCGTCTTTGGAAAAGGCGTTGATGTAGCGCAGCCCGATCCGCTCAAAATAAAACGGCTTGTAGCACGGGATAAACGCCGCCAGGATCCGGTCCAGCCGGGCGGCGAAGTCCTCCCAGCCGTGGTAGTCCCTTGTGGACAGGGCGATAAAGCGGTTGGTGAGGTTCACCCGCCAGCTGCCGTTGTCCGAGACAAAGCAGTAGTTGACGACGGGCGGCTGCTGTTCCAGCGCCGGGTGGTCCGTCCCCAGCCCCGTCACCTTGGGCGCCGGGCGCTCGGTCTGCGCCGTATACCGGGGGTACTCCATCCGGATGGCGTCCTGGAACGCCGCCGGTTCGGAGGCCGTGATGGCCAGGATCGTCGGAAAGCGCAGCTGGCAGACCACATCCATCAGCTGGCTGCTGCGATATTTACACCGTTCTTCATTGGATAACAATCGGCACACATCCTTTCTGTGTCTATTTTAGCATAGCTTGTCCACTTGTCAAATCATTCCTTCCCCAATTGCGCCGGACGGGCGGATGTGGTAGAATCAATGTAACTTTGAACATAGGAGGTTTCACAATGAAGCTCTGTCAATTTAAGACCCTGGAAGCCCCCCATCTGGCCGTCATGACCGACGAGGGAATCAGGGATGTCAATATTGCGGGGTACCGCGGCGATCTGGAGGATCTCATCCACGGCGGCGAGGCCCAGATGCAGAGTCTCCAGCAGGCGCTGACCCACGCGCCCGTGGTGCTCTCCCCCGTGGAGATGGACCGGCTGGGCTACCCGCAGAAGATTCTGTGCGTCGGGCTGAACTACCGCTCCCACGCCGCCGAGACGGAAAAGGAGGCGCCGAAGCAGCCGATTTTGTTCAGTAAATTCACCAATGCGCTGAGCGCCAGCGGCATGCCAATCGAGCTTCCGCCTGTTCTGAAGCAGTATGACTACGAGGCAGAGCTGGTCATCGTCATGGGCAAGCCCTGTTATCAGGTCACCGAGGACGAGGCGCTCGACTATGTCTTTGGCTACACCTGCGGCAACGATCTGAGCGCGCGGGACGGCCAGTTTATCTCCGGCCAGTGGCTCATCGGCAAGACGCTGCCCGGCTTTGCGCCGGCGGGGCCTTTTATCGTGACGGCAGATGAATTTGACCCCAACGAGCCGCACCGGATCACCTGCCGCCGCAACGGCCAGCTGGTCCAGGACAGCAACACCAGCCATATGATCTTCAGCTGTGCAAAAATCATCAGCTACGCCTCGCAGTTTATGCGCCTGGTGCCGGGCGATCTGATCTTCACGGGCACGCCAGAGGGCGTCATTCTCGGCAAGCCGGAGCCGGAGCGGAACTGGCTGGTGCCGGGCGACACGCTGGAGGTCACCATCGAGGGAATCGGCACGCTGACCAACCGGCTGGTATAACTCAAATTGCGCATAAAATTGCTCCAACTGCAAACAACTAATGGCACTGCAACTGCAATCAGAAAATGCGAAAGGAGCAATTGACATGGAAGTATATGTAAATGGCAACTGCATTGGCTGCGGGCTCTGCCCCAATATCTGCCCCGGTGTGTTCTATATGACAGAGGAGAATGTGGCCCAGGCCAACGAGCCCATCCCGGAGGAGGCGGAGGCGCAGGTCCACGAGGCCCGCGACAGCTGTCCCACCGACGCCATTGTCATCGAGGACAATTGAAGGTTCAAACGGGCGTGTACCGCAGTGCGGTACACGCCCGTTTTGTCGCCTGGGGACGCTGTTTCGCGGGATGTCTGACTTCCAGCTTCTGCTGTCCCACCTCTCCGTCATGGCTCCGCCATGCCACCTCCCCTCCAGGGGAGGCTTTCGCTGCACTCCAAAGTGCCAGTGCCTAACATGGCTGGATAACTTGTCAGGGGCAGGTGAAATATTAACATTCCCAAATCGTTGTCCCATCTTTCAATCTTACACTTGTTGGTTTATTGCATTTAGATATTTCAATTAATTGTCCTTGTTTCAGGTCTATATCTTCTGAGTTTTGAACAACGCTCTCTATCTGAAATGCACAGGCAAAATACTCTTCACTATCCTCATCTAAATCATTATTTGCTTCATAGATAGTATCTATAAAGCCTTCAACAATCAGTTTTCCAAATCGCCATGACACAATTAAAAAGGTCCCATTGGGGTACCGGCTAATAGCCTTCATCATTTCATCCATCAACAACACCTACGGATTTGGTCTAGCTGGAACAATATGCGCTCCCTTACTTCCATAATGAATAATTCCCATTGTTGTATCGGTTGCTTGACCAGTAATTGGGTCAACATATTGTCCTATTACTTCTCCAAAATCCACCCTTTCTTTATTATTTCCAATCATGCTCCCGGTTCCAGCTTTTCGGTCAAGCAGTTTTTGAATGTCATCTAAAGTTCCTCTCATAGGACTTTTAGTACATCCACTAGCGATCAGATTTTCATATTCATTGGTTCCTGGAATGTGTTTTTTTTTGCCTGCCCTCATTAACTTTTATTCTTTTATTAACAATACTTTTTCCATCAGTCATCGGTCCGTCAGACGGGTCATTTCCACGATAGGCGGCTTTATGTACGCCGTCGACAGGCGCTGTCCCGGTCTGGGGTCCCTGCGCGTATTGACTGCCGGCCCACACCAGGCCGCTCTCGCTCTGTGGGTCTACCAGCACCTGCTCCGGCGGTAATCCCGATGCGCTGTTTTCCCTTTCATTATACGCCGCTGCCAAACGCCTGTCCATCCCGTTTTTTCCGGTTTTTCCCTGCGCCATATCCCCATCCGCAAACGCACTGCCGGCCCATACCAGCCCGCTTTCACTCCGCGGATCCACCACTGCCGCTTCCGTCCGCCCCTGGCTCCCCTTGAGGGGAGCTGTCAGCGACAGCTGACTGAGAGGTGCCTGCCCTGCCTGCTTTTGCAGCGTCGCCGGATCCTGCTCTTCCTCCCCGTCCCGGGCCAGCTTATTGGTTCCCCTCAATCATTGTATCCGCGGCCGGGTGCCTCCACCGCGGAAGAAAACGGCACGCCATAAAAACAGGCTTTGTGGGATTTGTTTAATCAGGTTTTCTCATACTTTAGAATCTTTTTTGCATAAAAAACCAGCAGCCAAATTTAACTTGGCTGCTGGTTTACGCTTATGCTTTTGTTCACGACTGTTTCAATCCGCCACTTTTTCTCCCACAACTGGAGGTCGGGAGAAAGTGTACAGGTTATAGCTGGATGGCTCTGCGCCACCCAGAACGGAGGATATCACCCGAAAAAGCTAAGCGAATCTCTACTGTCAATACAAAAAACAAGACAGAAGTTTATCCTTATTTTTTATATTTACATTTAAACTCTCTAACCATTCAAATGACTCATGCAACTGTTTTTCCAAAAGCTCTTTTTTCTCTTTTTTAATATAATCTGTATCAAATTCGCTATTTACAATTTCTTTAATAAATTTAAAGCATTGAACCTCTACATCATCAAAAAACATTCCATCAAAGATGTCAATTAAATCCTCTAATTCTTGATACTGTTGTTCATCCATTACTATTTTCATACTTACCTCACTTAAGCTGTACAATTTTATTTATTACATGCCCTGGATTAGCTGATGTAGAATGTTCTGCCCTTTGAGCAATTATCTGTAATTCCTTAAATCCTTGATTTTTTGCTTGCTCCTTTACAATATTTAGCCAGGTTTTAAATGTACTAACGCCGATTTGATTTGGAATATCCCCTTCATTTGAATAAATTGCCAAATCCTTTAAAATTAATCGGTCTCCCTCCACTTCCACCTCTGCCAATGCATCTATTCTATGTCCATAAGCATCTATAGAATCCTCATACAAATCGCCAGTTCTGAATTTAGCTTTAGAAGCCCCCTCAGTCGTCGCTCTGTCGCTCCGATGATATACTTCGGAAGCAGCGCGGTGCACACTCTCTGATGGCTCTTTCCCGATTTTACTGGCCGACGCGTATTGACTGCCGGCCCACTCCAGGCCGCTCTCGCTCTGGGGGTCTACCAGCACCTGCTCCGGCGGTAATCCCGATGTGCTGTTTTCCCTTTCATTATACGCCGCTGCCAAACGCCTGTCCATCCCGTTTTTTCCGGTTTTTCCCTGCGCCATATCCCCATCCGCAAACGCACTGCCGGCCCATACCAGCCCGCTTTCACTCCGCGGATCCACCACTGCCGCTTCCGTCCGCCCCTGGCTCCCCTTGAGGGGAGCTGTCAGCGACAGCTGACTGAGAGGTGGCTGCCCTGCCTGCTTTTGCAGCGCCGCCGGATCCCTTTCTCCCTCTGCCCGTGCTTTCTGCGAGAAACGCTGCCCGCTTTTCCCCGCCTTTGCACGCTCAAAGGCCAGCTCCATTTCTGTTTTCCCTTGACTTTTTTCATTGGAACTGTATATAATAGGATCAAAAGAAGATTTCTCGGTCCCACTTAGAGCGCCGGTATTTCCGGAAGAGCCAATACGGGAGGGAAGTCTTCTTTTTTGTATGTTGCCAATACTATATACTGTTTCCTGATTTTCATTGACTGCAGCAGAAAATGCAATTCTATAATACGGCGAATTTTCCCCTTTGTCCCGGAAGAACGCCTCATAATAGTTGAAGCCGTCCTCGCCAATGTCGTTTTTATGGGCTGCATTTCTGTCCTCAGCGTGATGCAAAAATTCGCCCACCTGAATCAGCTCGTCGATGTGGGACGCCGCCCTTGCCTTCAGCGCAAATTCCCCGTCTGACAGCATCTGCCGCGCCTTTTTGGCAATCTGGCTCCTGTGCCGGTCCGACAGCTTATAGGCGGACCGTTCTGTCAGGGCAAGGACATGCCCGTCTGTGGTCGGAAACAGGATATCCTCTCCCTGCCGGATCTGGTTGTTGATAAATTTCTCCAGCTGTCTTTCCCACTGCTTCGGGTCGTCTCCAGAGAGCACCTCCCGCTCTGCCTGCACATACCGCAGTCCATCTTCCGTGCTCACAATCGAATACCGCGCCGCGCCTTCCGTCCGGGAGGCGCTTTCTGTCTGCACACTCTGCGCGGTTTTGACTCTGTCGAGTGCGTTCTCCAAAAGGAAGGCCATCTGCTCCGCTTTTCCCTCCAGTTCGGAGAACTCCTGCTGCTGCGCCGCTGTCAGCCGCCCCTCTCTGCGTCCCCGGATGGCGTCTAGCAGATCCCGAATTGCGTCCAAAATCCGCTGCCAGACGCTGCGGTGCGCCTGCACAAATCGGTCCAATGCGCCGGCGTCGTAGAGCATCCGCCCAAACGCATCTGCCACCAGCTCCTCCTGCAGATAGGCGCGGTCCATCGTGCCGTACTGCGCCTGCCTGACACGCAGAGCGCCCTCGTACTGCGCCCCGCTCAGCTGCTCTGTCACAAACCCAGCCATTTGGCGGTAGCCGGCCGGATCCTCCGCCCGCAGCCGGTGGATGATCTCATGTACAAACACAACCTGCACCGGGTCCTCCGCGTCCCTGGCCAGCTCGATGGTTCCCGCGGCATCGTCGTATTTTCCGTTTGCGGTACCGGTCACATTGCCCGCTGCATCCCGGACTTCGATCCTGTCCACCACGCGGACCGACACGCCCAGCATCTTTGCCAGTGTATCGACCATCCGCTCTGTTTTGGCGTCGTATCGCTGCGCCCGGTACGGCGCGTCCTGCACCAGCCCCGGCCGATCCACATGGATCAGTTCGCTCCCCGCCCAGACGAGGCCGCTCTCACTTCGAGGATCCGCCACTGCCGGCACCTGTGCGGAAAACCGCTCCTTGACTTCCCCGCCTGTTTGGATTACACTGTCTTCAAAGCCCAACGCGGTGCTTCTGTCGGTTCCCGGTGACGGGTTCTTGGCTATCGCCGCGCTGGACTTTTTACTCTTTTCCTGAATGGAAGTGGGGCGTAAGTAAAGCACATCGTACAGCAGCAGTTTTCCATTCGGACGCAAAGCGACGACAACCTGTGCATTATAGTCATTATTGCCAATACGCAGTTGTACCTCACCGCGCGCGAACTCGTGAATGTTATCCTTTCTGTCATGCAGCAATGCCTCATTCACAAAATTGCGGGAGGCTTTTAGGATCTCATCTGCATGGTTGGTCGCCCGCAATTTGTCCGCATAGAGTTCCGGCTCTGTCCTCATAAGATGCCTTGTGTATCTGGAATAGGTCATCTCTTTCAGGCTTTTTGTGTTGATCTCAATGACATTTCTCCCCACCGTCACACCGTCCGGAAACTTCCGCCGCAGGTTGTCCTTGACCGTTCTGACCCACTGGTCTCTCGGCACGCCGTCCAGAATGTCGGTATCGACAAGTACATAGGGCCGGTTGTCCTGGTCGTACTTGATGGAGAACCTTCCATCGTCAGCCATCTTCCGCTCGCTGCCCGCCCAGACGAGGCCGCTCTCACTTCGAGGATCCGCCACTGCCATCGCCTGTGCGGAAAACCGCTCCTTGACTTCCCCGCCTTGCCCAGTTATACTGGTATTGGAAACACCACGCCCTGTGGCGGTCTTATTGGCCGCCGATCTGGCCTCCCTCGCGGTGAGGTCACTCTGGGCGGTGGTGTTTTCTTTTATATTCACGATGTCATAAAGATACTTTTTTCCATCAGAGGCGTTTCGTATAAGCAGCTCCACATCATAGGCCCGCACCAGCCGCACAGTACCGTCGGCGGACTTTACGGGGAAGGCAAAGGTGCTGTCATAACGATACATGCCGTATTTGGCATTCTTGTTGTGGGTATGCCTGGTCTGCTCCCACCGGCGGTTTGTTGCCGTCTCAATCAGCTCGCCCAAGCTATCTGCCGCCTTTCGCTTGGCGCGGAAACCTGCCCGGTCTGTGTTTCGTAGGTAAGAGGTGTACTTAGACTGGGTATATTCTCCTGGGAGGTCAGGACCGATGTAGACCCTCTGTCCACTCTCGAGGATGGTGTAGGCCTCGCCGATGTGCTGGGCAATAAAATCCGCCACGGCTTTATGGTTGTTCAGCTCTCTGTTGGTGAGCGAACTCTTTTCGATCCAGACAATCGGCTTCCCATTCACTGTTTTCAGTGAAAACCGCTCCTTGACATCCTCGCCTGTTTGGATTACACTTCTTTCGAAAGCAGGAGTAGACTGTCTGCTGCCTGTCCCATGTTGGGGCTTGGTAGTATAGTCTGCGCCTGCTTTCTTCTCTTGAATTTTTGTGCCTGTTAAATTAATAATGTCATAAAGAAGCAGGTTTCCAGCGCCCCGGTTTCCAACAATCACCTGTGCGCGGTAATCATTTTCACCAATGCGTATTAAAACCTCGCCTCTGGCAAAGTCAACCACTGCATCCTTACGGGGATGCAGCAGCGCTTCATTCACCCAATTCTGCGAGGCTCTCAAAATCTCATCTGCATTGTTGGTGGCACGCAGTTTATCGGAAAATGCCTGTCTATCTGTCCGCATTAGCTGCTGCATATATCTGGAGAATGTCATCTCGCGTCTGCTCTGGTTATCAATCTTTATGACATTTCTCCCCACCGTCACACCGTCCGGAAACTTCCGCCGCAGGTTGTCCTTGACCGTTCTGACCCACTGGTCTCTCGGCACGCCGTCCAGAATGTCGGTATCGACAAGTACATAGGGCCGGTTGTCCTGGTCGTACTTGATGGAGAACCTTCCATCGTCAGCCATCTTCCGCTCGCTGCCCGCCCAAACGAGGCCGCTGTCGCTGTTGGTGCGCACCACACGCGGCCGGAACGCCTCCACCACAGAGGAAAATGGCACGCCATTGAGATTGACATTTTTCCCGCTGTAGGATATACTGCCCATATAACCAGAGCGGAGAAGCCTTTCAGACCCAGTATGTGCAAGTCTGTCAGACGACGAACTGCTCTGGTTTTCTTTTGCCTCAAAGCTGCGCAGCAACGGAATGGTCCTTTTTTCATCCGCGTATAAAACCTCACTGTTCCACACATAGTTGGCCGCGTTGTTTCGGGTGTAGGCGCTGTTCACCTTCTGCATATCGTCAATCGTCAGACCACCCTCTACAGGCCGCAGATCCAAAACGGCCATGACTGGCTGCCCATTTTCCGCCCGTAAGGTTCCAAACAGGACTAAGCGGGTGTTTCGCCTGCCGCCCCGTCCCGCGTTCCGGCTTTTCAGGACCAGCACCGGGTCTTCCAAAACTTCCGGGATGCGCTGTATCTCCCGAATTGTTATTTCCGGGTGCTGCTGTAAGATCAGACTGATCTTGTCGCCATTGATATAGAGATCGCTCTCAATGGCCCCCAGCCCCTGCAGAACAGGCCCGGTGCTTCCCAGCACAAAGCGCTCGCCCTCCGGCTGCCCTTCCTCGTACCATTCCTGAATTTCAGCACGAAAGCTCTGACGGATGGAATACCTCACATCGTCGCCGGCTTGGTCGGCGTTTTCGCTCTGTCCGCCGGTCTGCGCTGCCTCCCCTTGAGGGGAGGTGGCACGGCGCAGCCGTGTCGGAGAGGTGTCGCTCCCCGCCCAAACAAGGCCGCTCTCACTTCGCGGGTCTGCCGCTTCCTCTGCCGGCGCCTTCAGCGCAAACTTGACCTGTCCTGTATAGTACCCACCCGGATTTCGGCTCTGGCCTAAATGCTGCAGCACATCGTCTGAGAGAATGCTTTGATGTGTGGCATTGACAACTCCCAAAAAATCCTCTATACTGATTGTGCCAGCCGTGGAAGGGTAAACTCCCTGGGACCTTGTGTCCGCCGGGCTGGCTTTTTTCTGTCTTCCGCTCGCTGCATGCAGCACATCATAGGCCTCAAGATCGGTCACATTTCCGCTTCTCTGCTCTACTGTAATGATCGCTACAAACTCCCGCCCCCGGCTGTCTGTTGCATAGGCCGCCATGGCATAGGTGCCGCTTACGCCCTCCGCTTTGTTGTGCAGGGCGTTGACAGGCACTGCGTTTTGGACCACATCCCCAATGACAGCGCCCAGGCGGGCGTTGGTCAGCAGACGATTGGGGGGGCCATTTAATCCATGCCGGATGCCGGTTCTGTCAATTCGGAGCTGCTTTCCTGTGTATGTATTCCGGACAAATACCTTTCCGTCCCGCACTGTACCGACAGCGCGGGCATTTTTCATGCCCGCATCCACCACCGCTCCTGTGTCCACCTTTCCGGCGGCGTCTCTTACAGCCGTGACCTCCGGCAGCCCCGTAACCCGCATATCAGGCAGCGCCGTCAAAAAGTCATACCTGTAAACGCCGCTGTCAGATGACAGGGATTTTCCCGCATACGCCTTTGGGGCGTCTTCGCGCACGGTTTGGTCGGCGTTTTCTCCGCCCTGCCGCGCCGCCGCGTCATAGCCCGTCTGGCGCGCTCCAAACCTCGCCGTATTGACGGTGCCGCCCATCACAGCGCCGGAGAGCGCGCCGCC
>JAHZEE010000044.1:0-2542 GCA_019421975.1 Clostridiales bacterium
CTGCTACGGCGTCATGGACGACGGCAGCTATGTGGTCGCCTCTGAGAGCTGCGCGCTCGATGCGGTGGGGGCGGAATTTGTCCGGGATCTGGACCCGGGCGAGATCGTGGTCTTTGACAAAAATGGGATCCGCAGCATCCGCGACCACTGCGGCAAGGCCCAGCCCACCTTCTGCGTCTTTGAGTATATCTACTTCTCCCGCCCGGACTCCACCATCGACGGCGCTAGCGTCCATGAGGCCCGGCTGCGGGCCGGTGCGTTTCTGGCCGAGGAGCACCCGGTGGAGGCCGACATCGTCGTCGGCGTCCCCGACTCGGGCCTGGACGCGGCCATCGGCTACTCCCGCGCCTCCGGGCTCCCCTACGGCATCGGATTTATCAAAAACAAGTATATCGGCCGGACCTTCATCTCCCCCGGCCAGAAGTCCCGCGAGGACCTGGTCAAGATCAAGCTCAACCCCATCGCCCAGACCGTCCGCGGCAAGCGGGTGGTGCTCATCGACGACTCCATCGTCCGCGGCACCACCTCGGCCCGGATTGTCAAGCTGATCCGGGACGCGGGCGCCAGGGAGGTCCACTTCCGCGTCTCGGCGCCCCCGTTCATCAATCCCTGCTTCTACGGGACGGACATCGATTCCCGGGAGAACCTGATCGCGGTCAACCACTCGGTGGACGAGATTGCCAGGATCATCGGCGCCGACACGCTGGGATATCTCAGCCTGGAGCATGTGACCCAGCTGGCCGCCCCCGGCAAGGGGTACTGCATCGGCTGCTTCAGCGGCCAGTACCCGACGGAGGTCCCGACCCAGGTGCGAAAGAGCCGCTTTGAACAGAAGATCTCGGAAAGAGAGGGTAAAAAATGAAGAGTTTCTCTGAGAGCTACCGGGCGGCCGGCGTGGACATCACCGCCGGCTACACCGCCGTGGAGCTGATGAAGCGCCACATCGCCCGCACCATGACCGACGCGGTCGTCTCCGACATCGGCGGCTTCGGCGGCCTGTTCGCGCTGGATCTGTCTCTGTATCCGAACCCGGTTCTGGTCTCCGGCACAGACGGCGTGGGCACCAAGCTGAAACTGGCGTTTCTCATGGACAGGCACGACACCGTGGGCATCGACTGCGTGGCCATGTGCGTCAACGATGTCATCTGCTGCGGCGCCAGGCCCCTGTTTTTCCTGGACTATATCGCCTGCGGCAAGAATGTGCCGGAGAAAATCGAGGCCATTGTCTCCGGCGTGGCGGAGGGCTGCGTCCAGTCCGGCTCTGCGCTGATCGGCGGCGAGACCGCCGAGATGCCCGGCTTCTATCCCATCGACGAGTACGATTTGGCCGGCTTTTCCGTGGGTGTCGTGAACAAGCAGAAGATCCTCGACAAGCGCGCCGTCCGGCCCGGCGATGTCATGCTGGCGCTCCCCTCCTCCGGCGTCCACTCCAACGGCTTCTCCCTGGTGCGCAAGGTCTTTGACATTGAGCACTGCGATCTGTTGGCCCCGGTGGAGGCGCTGGGCGGCCGCGGGCTCGGCGAGACCCTGCTGACGCCCACCAAAATCTATGTCAAGCCCATGCTGGCCCTGATGGACGCGGTCACGGTCAAGTCCGTCTCCCACATCACAGGCGGCGGATTCTATGAGAACCTCCCCCGCAGTCTGCCGCAGGGCGTCGGCGTCCGGATCGAGGCCGCGGCAGTCCGCACGCCGCCCATCTTCGATCTCATCGCCAAGACGGGCAAGATCCCGGCGCGGGACATGTTCAACACCTTCAACATGGGCGTGGGCATGACCGCCGTGGTGGACGCCCGGGACGCCGAGCGGGCCATTGAGATTCTCCAGGCAAACGGCGAGGACGCCTATGTGCTCGGCCAGATCATCGCCTCCGAGCAGAGCGTTGTGCTATGCTGAGGGTCAAAATTGCCGTTTTGGTCTCCGGCGGCGGCACCAATCTGCAGGCGCTGCTGGACGCCCAGGACAGCGGCATTTTAACCGACGGCGAAATCGCCCTGGTCGTCTCCAACAATCCGAACGCCTACGCGCTGGAGCGGGCAAGGCTGCGGGGGGTCCCGACGCGGGTTCTGTCCAAGGAGGAGGCGCCGACCCAGCAGGCGTTTGAGACGGCCCTGCAGCAGCTGCTGGAGCAGACCGGCGTCGAGCTCATCGTGCTGGCCGGCTTCATGCGGATCCTCAGCGCCGCGTTCACCGCGCGCTGGCCGCGCCGGATCCTCAATGTCCATCCCGCGCTCATCCCCTCCTTCTGCGGGCAGGGCTTCTACGGGCTGAAGGTCCATGAGGCCGCGCTGGCAAAGGGCGTCAAGGTGACCGGCGCGACCGTTCACTTCGTCAATGAGATCCCGGACGGCGGCGAGATCATCGCCCAGAAGGCCGTGCCGGTGCGCAAGTACGACACACCGGAGCGCCTGCAGCGGCGCGTGATGGAGCAGGCCGAATGGAAGCTGCTTCCCCGCGCGGTCCAGCAGGTGTGCCGGGAAATCCGAAAAACCAGGAGGGACGCAGTAGAATGAATGTTATGGTAGTTGGCGGCGGCGCCCGC
>JAHZEE010000044.1:2552-10214 GCA_019421975.1 Clostridiales bacterium
CGCGAACATGCAATCATCCAATCGCTCAAAAAAAATCCCAGCATCCAGCGCCTCTATGCCCTGCCGGGAAACGGCGGCATCGCCGCAGACGCCATCTGCGTGGACATCGGCGCCAAGGATCTGGACGCCATGGTGGACTTTGCCGTCTCCCACGCGATCGACTTCGCCGTCATCGCGCCGGATGACCCGCTGGTGCTGGGCGCCGTCGACCGGCTGGAGGCGGCCGGAATCGCCTGCTTCGGCCCCAGGAAGAACGCGGCGATTCTGGAGGGCAGCAAGATCTTCTCCAAAAACCTCATGCAGAAATACGGCATTCCGACCGCAGCCTATGCGGTGTTTACCGACACCGCCGCTGCGCTGTCGTATCTCGAGACCGCCCCCATGCCCACCGTCATCAAGGCCGACGGGCTGGCTCTGGGCAAGGGCGTCGTCATCGCCCAGGACCGGCAGCAGGCGCGGCAGGCGGTGCTGGCCATGATGGAAGAGCGCATCTTCGGCCAGAGCGGGGCCAGCATCGTCATTGAGGAGTTTTTGCAGGGGCCGGAGGTCTCTGTGCTGAGCTTTACAGACGGCAAGACCCTGGTGCCCATGGTCTCGTCCATGGACCACAAGCGTGCGCTGGATCACGACGAGGGGCCAAACACCGGCGGCATGGGCACCGTCGCACCCAACCCGTACTACACGCCGGAAATCGCCCGGCGCTGCATGGAGGAGATCTTTCTGCCCACCATGCACGCCATGAACGCAGAGGGCCGCACCTTCCGGGGCTGTCTGTACTTCGGGCTGATGCTCACCCAGGACGGGCCCAAGGTCATCGAGTACAACTGCCGCTTCGGCGATCCGGAGACCCAGGTGGTGCTGCCGCTGCTGCAGAGCGATCTGCTGGAGATCATGCAGGCCGTCTCCCAGGGGCGCCTGGCCGAGACGGAGGTCCGCTTTTCAGACGCGCACGCCTGCTGCGTCATTCTGGCCTCTCAGGGCTATCCGCAGCACTATGAGACGGGCTTTCCCATCACCATCCCGGACGATCTGGACGCCCAGGTCTATGTGGCCGGGGCCAGGCTGCAGGACGGCGCGCTGCGCACCGCGGGCGGCCGGGTGCTGGGGGTCACGGCGGTGGCAGGCTCCCTGCCGGACGCCATCGACCGGGCCTATGCCGCCGTGCGCCGCGTCCACTTTGCCAATGCCTACTGCCGCTCTGATATCGGCCAGCGCGCATTGGCACAACGCTAGAGAAAGGCGGTCGGCACATGGTCTATCGCGTCTATGTAGAAAAGCGGCCGGAGCTGGCGAACGAGGCCGCCGCGCTGCAATCCCAAATCACAACCCTGCTGCAGATTTCCAGCCTGCGGCGTCTGCGGGTGCTCAACCGCTACGATGTGGAGGCCGTCGATCCGGCGCTGTTTGACACCTGCGTGCGCACCGTGTTCTCCGAGCCTCAGCTCGATCTGGTCTACGATGCGCTGCCCCAGGACGGCGACGCGGTCTTCGCCGTGGAGTACCTCCCCGGTCAGTATGACCAGCGGGCAGACTCCGCCGCCCAGTGTATCCAGATTCTCAGCCAGGGCAACCGCCCGCTAGTGCGGACCGCCAGGGTCTACCTGCTCTACGGCGATCTCACTGCGGAGGAGCTGGCGCGCATCCGCCGCCATGTCATCAACCCGGTGGAGAGCCGCGAGGCCGCGCTGGAGCCCTATGACACCCTGGAGGTCCGCTACGAGCTTCCCACGGCGGTGGAGACGCTGGAGGGCTTCCGGGATCTGGATGTCACCGCCCTCAACGATTTCATCACCGAGTACGGCCTGGCGATGGATCTGGACGATATCCGCTGCTGCCAGCAGTACTTCCGCAGCGAGCGGCGGGATCCCACCATCACGGAGATCCGCATGATCGACACCTATTGGTCCGATCACTGCCGCCACACCACCTTTCACACCACCCTCGACAGCGTCAGCTTTGCCGACCCGCTGCTGCAGCAGACCTATGAGACCTATCTGCAGACCCGCGCGGCGCTGGGCCGCATCAAGCCCATCAATTTGATGGACCTGGGCACGCTGGCCGCCAAGTATCTCCGCAGAACCGGACAGCTCGCGGGGCTGGACGAGTCTGAGGAGATCAACGCCTGCACCGTGAAGGTCACGGTCCGGGTGGATGGGGCGGACGAGGACTGGCTGCTGCTGTTTAAAAACGAGACCCACAACCACCCCACGGAGATCGAGCCCTTCGGCGGCGCGGCCACCTGCATCGGCGGCGCCATCCGCGACCCGCTGTCCGGCCGCAGCTATGTCTACGCCGCCATGCGCCTGACCGGCGCGGGCGATCCGCGCGTCCCGATCTCCCAGACCCTGCCGGGCAAGCTGCCCCAGCGCACCATCACCACCACCGCGGCCGCCGGCTACAGCTCCTACGGCAACCAGATCGGCCTTGCCACGGGGCAGGTCGACGAGCTCTACCATCCCGGCTATGTGGCAAAGCGGATGGAGGTCGGCGCGGTCATCGCCGCGGCCCCCGCCCGCAATGTGCGCCGGGAGCGCCCGGCGCCGGGCGATGTGGTGCTGCTGCTGGGCGGCCGCACCGGCCGCGACGGCTGCGGCGGCGCCACCGGCTCCTCCAAGGCCCACACCGCCTCCTCCCTGCAGAGCTGCGGGGCCGAGGTGCAGAAGGGCAACGCGCCGGAGGAGCGCAAGCTCCAGCGCCTGTTCCGCAATCCCGCGGCCTCCCTGCTCATCAAGCGCTGCAACGACTTTGGCGCAGGCGGCGTTTCGGTGGCCATCGGCGAGCTGGCCGACGGGCTGGAGATCGACCTGGGCGCGGTGCCCAAAAAATATGACGGGCTGGACGGCACGGAGCTGGCCATCTCCGAGTCCCAGGAGCGCATGGCGGTGGTCGTCGCGCCGGAGGACGAGGCCGCCTTTTTGGAGCTGGCAGCGCAGGAGAACCTGGAGGCGACCCGCGTGGCCGTGGTCACCGAGGCGCCGCGCCTGGTGATGCACTGGAACGGGGCCAAAATTGTCGATCTCTCCCGCGCCTTTTTGGACACCAACGGCGCGGAGAAGCATATCACCGCCGCCGTGCAGCCCTGCCGCCCGTATCAGAAGGCATATGAAGCCGACTTTTCCGCCGCCTATACCCAGCTTGCCGGCGATCTCAATGTCTGCTCCAAGCGGGGGCTCTCCGAGCGGTTTGACTCCACCATCGGCGCCGGCACCGTGCTCATGCCCTTCGGCGGGCTGTACCAGCGCACGCCCATCCAGGCCATGGTGCACCAGATCTCCGCGGAGTGCCGCCACACGGGCACCTGCTCTGTGATGGCCTGGGGCTGTAATCCCCAGATCCTGGAACAGAGTCCCTATCACGGCGCCTATCTGGCGGTGGTGGAGGCCTGCTCCAAGCTCGTGGCCACCGGCGCAGCCTTTGACGAGGTCTATCTCTCCTTCCAGGAGTATTTTGAAAAGCTGGGCCACGACCCGGTCCGCTGGGGCAAGCCCACCGCGGCCCTGCTGGGGGCCTTCCGGGCCCAGATGGAGCTGAAGGTGGCCGCCATCGGCGGCAAGGACTCCATGAGCGGCTCCTTCGAGGACCTGCATGTGCCCCCCACGCTGATCTGCTTTGCCGTGACAACGGCCCAGTGCCAGCAGATCATCTCCCCGGAGTTCAAGGCCGGCGGCCACCGGGTGGTGCTGCTGCAGCCGGAATACGGCGCAGATACCCTGCCCACGGCAGCGTCCCTGCTGCGGCTCTATGAGACGGTCACGGGCCTCACGCGGGCCGGCAAGGTCTATGCCGCCTATACGCCCACCTACGGCGGCGTGGCCGAGGCGGTGCTCAAGATGGCCATGGGCAACGGCATCGGCTTCGCCTTCTCCGAGGCGCGCACCATGGACGAGCTGTTCGGCTACCGCTACGGCGCCATGGTGCTGGAGGTGGCAGACGATGTGACAGACGGGCTGCTGCTGGGGACCACCGGCGGCGATCAGCTGTCCTACCGCGGCAGCGCCGTCAGCCTGGAGCGGCTCTGCGCCGTCTATGAGCAGACGCTTGAGCCGATCTTCCCCTGCAATCCCCCGCAGCCGTCGGAGCCGATCCCCGCCTTCTCCTATGAGCCGCAGGCGCGTGTCGCCCCTGCCGTCCGTACGGCAAGGCCCCGCGTCTTGATCCCGGTCTTCCCCGGCACCAACTGCGAGTATGACACCGCCCGGGCGTTTGCAGACGCCGGGGCGGAGCCGGAGATTGTGGTGATCCGCAATCTGAACGCCGACGCCATCGCCGACTCGGTCCGCCATGTGGCGGAGCGGATCCGGCAGGCCCAGATCGTCTTTCTGCCCGGCGGCTTCTCCGGCGGCGACGAGCCGGACGGCTCCGGCAAATTCATCACCGCCTTTTTCCGCAGCGCAGCCGTCGAGCAGAGCGTGCGGGAGCTGCTCAAGCAGCGCGACGGCCTGATGTGCGGCATCTGCAACGGCTTCCAGGCGCTCATCAAGCTGGGTCTGGTGCCCTACGGCGAGATCATCGACACCCACGAGTACTGCCCCACCCTGACCTACAACGCCATCGGCCGCCACCAGTCCAAGCTGGTCCGCGTCCGGGTGGCCTCCAACCTCTCGCCCTGGTTTGCCGCCACGAAGCCGGGCGAGATCTATACCGTCCCCATCTCCCACGGCGAGGGCCGCTTCTATGCCGACAGCGGTCTGGTGGAGGATCTGGCCGCCAAGGGCCAGATCGCCACGCAGTATGTGGATCTGGCCGGCAATCCCACCTCGGACATCCAGTTCAATCCCAACGGCTCCGCCTTTGCCATCGAGGGCATCACCTCCCCCGACGGGCGGGTGTTCGGCAAGATGGGCCACTCCGAGCGAATCGGCGCGGGCCTGTACCGGAATGTGCCGGGTGACTTTGACATGAAGCTCTTCCAGTCCGCCGTGGCCTACTACCGGTAATACAAAAAGACGCCTGCCGTGCCGGATTCGGGAACGAAAGCCGCGCCTTTTGTTGGTGCAGAGCAGCACCCAGAGCCTCCCCTTGAGGGGAGGTGCCGCCAAAGGCGGCGGAGAGGTGGCCCCCAAAGGACGCCTTGCACCCTGAATATGGTCTTTTCGACCATATTCAGGGTGCTTTTTTCACCTTTAAACCATAAACACCAGCCCCGGCCTGGAATGTTTGATTCCAAAGCCGGGGCTGGTGTGTGTTGCGGCCAGCGTCCAAACAGCATAGCCGAGGCATGTTCCTGCTTATTTTCAGATGGCCAGCCGTCTTTGTAAAACAGGCGTTTTTACAAAAAGGTGTACCTTTTTGTAAATGAGTTTATCAGGCTGACCATTATTATAATACCAGGTTTTCACAAATTTTTCCATACCCAACCGGCAAAAATTTCGTCGTTTTGCAATCAGGCGTGGGCGCAACACCGGCTTTCTAAAACCTACACCTTTATAGTGGGAAGGTACACTTTTATAAAGGGGATGGTTTTCTATGAAAAAAAAGGCAATATCGTTATTTCTATGTGTGTTGATGGCGTTGTTCACTACGCTTCCGGCTCATGCCGTTGACAGCGGCGTGGGCGATCCTGCCGAAAGCACCGGCGCGGCTTATGAGATGACCGAGGGAAAGGCCGATGCCTATTGGGGACATATCCCTGAAAATAAGACATTTGCATTTGTAGAAAGTCGATACTATGACGGCACCGATGATGTTGAGGTTTTCAATGTCGGATTTTATATGGGCACTCCCGGACAATATTACACCAATGGAGATTGGACCGACCTGACAACGGTTTACAGGCGGGACGATTATTATAAAACCGAAGAATTTAAGCAGTTTTCAGAAAACGGCGGGGTGAGCGACCCCAAACCGGAGGGCTATCCGACAAACGATGTAGGCGGAGATGCGGACGGAACCCTGTCCTCCTATGACGCAGGGATCTACACCACGCTGTCATGGACCGGATTTGAAATGTTTGGGCGCTCATGGTACAGAAACTACGGGATAGATAGCGTCATTAACGCCTCCAATGTGACGACCTATGTGGAGATCTGGCGGGTGATGCCGGAGCTTACGCTTACAGTGGACAAAGACACCGTTGCGCGCGGAGAGGAATTTACAGCGACATTGTCCATCCAAAATCACTTTGACAATTATGAGGGCCTGCCTACTGCGGATCAGGTTGTTTTTTCCGCAGAAAACGCCCAGATGATCTCCACCGGGGTTTCCAGGGAAAACAACTCTTATACGGCAAGCTTCCGCGCAACAGAGGACCTTTCTGCAGACGAAATCAAAATTTCAGCAGGTGTGGGCGACAATGCAACGAATTATAAACCTGCATCTGTAAATACAGTCCTGCCCCTGCCGGCCGTTACCTATACCGTGACATATACAGATGGCGTGGAGGACGAGACCGTATTTGAGGACCAGGTCTACAGCGGGCTTTCTGCGGGTACGCAGACGCCTTCCTTTAACGGAACCCCGAGCCGGGACGGCTATGACTTTGCAGGCTGGTCGCCGGAGGTCGCCGAAACCGTCAGCGGCGACGCAACATATGCCGCAACCTGGACAAAAAAATCCAGCGGCCATGGCGGCGGAACCACCACCCGCTACACCCTGACCTATGCGTCTAATGGCGGTACGGAATACAGCGCCGAACGCTATGCCCGGAACACCGTTGTCGATCTGGACAAGACGCCGGTGCGGGAGGGCTACACCTTCACAGGCTGGTATGCAGACCAGGCGCTGCTCGAGCCCATTGAGCAGATCACCATGACCGGCGATAAGACGGTCTTTGCCGGATGGACCCCCACCGGCGTGCCGGACTGGCTGAATGGCAGCGAGCATTTTGCATATGTCATCGGTTATCCGGACGGTACGGTCCATCCGATGGGCAGCATTACCCGCGCCGAGGTGGCCACGATCTTCTTCCGGCTGCTCAAGCCGGAGGTCCGTGAGGCAAATCTGACAGAGCGCAGCGCCTTTTCGGATGTGGAC
This sequence comes from Clostridiales bacterium, assembly GCA_019421975.1. GTDB lineage: Bacteria > Bacillota > Clostridia > Oscillospirales > Oscillospiraceae > CAKTFW01. The sequence continues at coordinate 9,525 of JAHZEE010000044.1, forward strand.
GCCGGCATGTGGTACAATTCTGCGGTGTCCACTATGGCGTCGTTGGGCATCATCAAGGGCCGGACAGACACCGCATTCATCCCGGACGCCTCCATCACCCGCGCTGAGTTCGCCGCAATCTGCGCCCGGTTTGACACCGGCTCGACAGACGGTGAGAGCAGCTTCACCGATCTCGCGGGCCACTGGGCAGAGGCGGAGATTGAACGCGCCGCAGCCCTTGGCTGGATTCAGGGGTATCCAGATGGAACCTTCCGGCCGGATGCGCCCATCACCCGTGCCGAGGCAATGACGCTGATCAACCGCGTGCTGAACCGTCTGCCGGAGACGGAGGGCGACCTGCTGGATGGAATGAATGTATGGCCGGACAATCCGTCGGATGCGTGGTACTATCTGGCGGTGCAGGAGGCCACCAACAGCCACGACTTTGACCGCAGGGACGATGTGTATGAGCGGTGGAGCAGGCTGTCCGTTGACCCGGACTGGACGCAATATCAAAGCTGACTCTATTTTTAGCGTGTGTACACTCCGCGGGGCGGAACGGCCCGGACACAGTGCGTCTGTCCGGGCCGTTCCGCCCCGCGTTGTTCCGGCAGCCGGGGGAGACAGAAACGGCGTGGCCAAAGCCACGCCGTTTCCCCTGAAAGGCAAAGCGCTTTTCAAATTCCGCGCCCGATTCCCCGGCGATCCGGC
>JAHZEE010000045.1 GCA_019421975.1 Clostridiales bacterium
ATCGTCCCGCTCAACTTCGGCTACACCGAACAGGCGGGCCAGCTCACCTTCTATTTTCACAGTGCCAGGCAGGGCCGAAAAATTGATCTGATTGCCCGCGGCCAGCCTGTGGGCTTTGAGCTGGACACGGACTACGCGCTGCAGACCGGCCCCATGGCCTGCGACTATACCGCGCAGTTTCAGAGCATCATTGGCACCGGAACGGTCCACTTTGTAGAGGATGACGCCGGAAAGCAGGCCGCGCTGCGGCAGATCATGCTCCACAACACCGGCTCGGCCGACTGGGACTTTTCCGCCCCTATGCTGCGGGCGGTGTGCATTTTCAAGCTGGAGGTCCAAACACTGACCTGCAAAGTCCATGAATGAGAGAAAAGCCGCGGGCAGGCCCGCGGCTTTTCTTAAAAACGGAAATAGATAAAGGGGTTGAACGACGAGCTCACCACATACAAAATACAGAACGCCAGCAGCGCCAGGTAGCCCAGGTTCACCAGCAGCGCCCCCGGCACTGTCCGGTCCGGTGCGCGCACCCTGGCTGCCACCGGGAGGGAGAACAGGATGGCAAACGGCAAAAACAGCGCTGCGCCGAAGACCGTGGTATCCGCCTGCAGAACCTGGAACCAGTCCGTCGGGGTGTAGACAAACATGGTGTGCAGCGCCGCTGCGAGCTGGGAGAAGTCCGTCAAATTGAACAGCACCCAGCCGACCACAGTGAGGAACATGGCGTAGAGCCATTGCACTGCCGACGGCAGCCGCTCCAGAATGCGGCCCAGGAAAAACTTTTCCAACAGCAGAAACACCGCATAGTACAGGCCCCAGAGCACGAAATTCCACTCGGCGCCGTGCCACAGGCCCGTGAGCGCCCAGACCACCAGGATGTTCAGCACCCACCGGCCCCGCCTGACCCGGTTGCCGCCCAGCGGGATGTAGACATAGTCCCGGAACCAGGTGGACAGGCTGATGTGCCAGCGCCGCCAGAACTCGGTGACGGAGCGCGAGAGGTAGGGATAGTTGAAGTTCTCCAAAAAGTGGAACCCAAAGATCCGGCCCAGGCCGATGGCCATGTCCGAGTAGCCGGAGAAGTCGAAATAAATCTGCAGGGTATAGCCCACCGCCCCCAGCCAGTAGGCAGAGGTGCCCAGGCCCTGGGCGCCGGAGGTATAGACCAGCTCGGCCAGCTTCGCCATGTTGTTGGCCAGCAGCACCTTCTTGGCCAGCCCCACGATAAACCGCCGGGTGCCGTAGACCGCGTCATCCCAGTTCTCACGGCGGTTCCGGATCTCCTGCTCCACCGTCTGATAGCGCACGATCGGTCCGGCGATGAGCTGCGGAAAAAAGCTCACATAGAGCGTGAAGTAAAAGAAGTTCCGCTGCACGCCCACCTGGCCGCGGTAGAGGTCAATGACATAGGAGAGGATCTGAAAGGTGTAAAAGCTGATGCCGATGGGCAGCGTGATGGGGCCAACGGTGATATGAAGGCCCAAAAGGCCATTGACATTGTCCACCAGAAACCCCAGGTATTTGAACACCATGAGGTTTCCCAGCAGCAGCGCGACGCACGCGGTCAGCACCAGCTTTTTAATTCCCGGCCGGGCGCGGAAGCGCTCGATCAAAAGGCCCGCCAGCCAGGCGGCCAGAGAGGCGGCCACCATGACAATCACATACCGCGGCTCTCCCCAGGAGTAGAACAGCAGCGAGCACACCAGCAGCACGCCGTTGCGCCACGGACGGCTTTTGATGGGAAAGTACAGCAGAATCACCAGAGGGAAAAAGAAATATAGAAATGAGAGCTGACTAAAAACCATATCGTCTATCCCCTGAGTGAAAATTCGTCCATGACAAAGTAGTCGATGTTGCCGATGAGCAGAACCGTTGTGATGTCGTGCGCCTGCAGATACGCAGAGAGCTGGAAGCTCTGGCCCATCTTGGCCTCGTAATAGCGCAGATCCACACTGTAGGTCTTGTCAAAGCTCTCAGAGAGCAGCTTTAAAATGGCGTTGTCGTAGGACTCGCCCAGCACCAAAGGCTGCCCCGGCCCGTGGTGCCGGTGTCAAAGATGACCTCGCCCTCGTCTCCGCCGTAGAACATGCCATAGCTGATCGTCTCGGGCTGGTGGGCGAAATAGGCCGCCTGGGCGCCGTAATCTGCGGCCGGCTGGCCGTTCACTGTGATGGTCTCAGGCGCAAAGTCAAACTGATAGGCCGTAAACGGTTCGGTGAACACATTGGTGGCGCCGGCGGAGATGGCCTTGGAGCCGGAGAAGGTATAGCCCAGATCCACCTCTTCTATGGGCTCTAGCACATCTGTCCGGCCCAGCAGCGCCATGACCTGGGTGTAGCCCAGGTAGGAGCCGCGGTTGTTCCAGTGGTGGTCGGTGCGGTAAAAATTCTGGCAGAACGCCTCAAAGCTGTCCACCCGGAAGCAGGCCATGTGGTCGTCCGGCAGCGTCAGAAGGCCGGTGAGATAGTCATAGAGCCCGGACTTCTCGCCGGTCTCAAAATTGAGGTCGGTGTCTTTTTCAATATAGTAGAGGTAGAACGCAGTCTGCGGGTGGGCTGCAAAGGCGTCGTTGAGGTCCTCCGCTCTGGCATCCAGCTTCTGCCGCTCTGTCTGCAAAGTGCGCGTGGGATAGACCAGCACATCGTCAAAGGTATAGGAGTCTCCAAATTTTACATACCGGCCCTGCTCGTTCAAAAACAGCTCCGAGCCCTTCTGGGTCAGAAAGGCCTGCGCGCCGTTGTAGAGCCGCTTGGCGGTGGTGGAGAGCTGCACCTGGTCTGCCAGCGCGTCCTCCATGCTGTCCTGGAAGCTTGCGTCCAGATAGGATGCGGCACTCAGGCGGGCCACCTGGTTGGCATAGCGGTTTTCGTAGTAGTCGATCTCGTCGGGAGCCAGCAGGGTTTTTCCCAGCCCAGCGGCAAAAATCACTGTCATTGCAATCAAAAGCGCCCGGTTGATCCAGACAGCGCCCCGGCTCTGCCGGTCTTTCATGGCCGCCGCCCTCCTTTGTTCCGAATCGGACAGATTTCTTTTATTTTAGTTTGAATCCCCGTCCATGTCAATTCCCGAATCATGCGGCGGCCGCGGGACGCCAGGGCCATTGCTGTGAATTCTGCCGAAAAACACCATAAAAAATCAGGCAATTTTTCCTGAAACAACATTGACTATTCCCGGGCGATATGCTATCGTTTTCATACAAACTGCAAATCGACAAACGAAGTTCGTAGGAAAAAGCACTGCTTGCCGAAGGAGTAACACTCTCAGGCGCCCGCAAGGGCAGGGACTATGAATGGATGTGGCTCTGGAGAATCCCAATGTCGGGTGCCGAAGGTGCAAGGCGCGCAGGCGCGCTAATCTCTCAGGCAAAAGGACAGAGTATGGCAGAAATCGTGGCCGGGTTCCGGTGCGCGTTTTTCTGCACTTCAGAGTCAAGCTGCTCATTCGGCGGCTTGGCTTTTTTGCGTTTTGTTTGGCGAGCTGCAAGAGAGAATAAGAGAGTAGGGATTCATGTATGAGTATGGACGCATTGGCTGATCTCGTCAGCCGGATCAGCGACTTTGTCTGGAACGGGCTGCTGCTGTATCTGCTGGTGGGTACCGGCATCATCTTCAGCTTCCGCACGCGCTTTGTGCAGATCCGCAAGTTTGGCTCCGGCTTCAAGCGGCTGTTCGGCAGCGTCAACCTGAACGAGGGCATGTCCTCCTTCCAGGCCGTCACCACCGCCATCGCCGCCCAGGTGGGCACCGGCAATATCACCGGCTGCGCCACTGCACTTTTCTCCGGCGGCCCCGGCGCCATCTTCTGGATGTGGCTGTCGGCCTTCTTCGGCATGTCCACCATCTACGGCGAGGCCGTGCTGGCGCAGACCTACAAGACCAAGGATGAAAACGGCCATGTGACCGGCGGCCCCATCTACTACATCCGGGCAATCTTCAAGGGAAAGTTCGGCAAATTTTTGGCCGGGTTCTTCTCCATCGCCATCGTCTTTGCCCTGGGCTTTACCGGCAACATGGTGCAGGCCAACTCCATCACCGACGCCTTCAACACTGCGCTGCACATCCCCAAATGGGTGGTGGGCCTCGTTATCGCCGCCATTGCAGCCTTTATTTTCCTGGGCGGCATCCGCCGGATCGCCTCGTTCACAGAGAAAGTCGTTCCAATTATGGCAGTGTTCTATGTCGTCGGCTGCTTGATTATTCTGTTCATCAACCACGCCGCACTGCCCGGTGCGCTCAAGTCCATCTTTGTCTGTGCCTTTGACCCGTCGGCCATCTTAGGCGGCGCAGTGGGTATCACCGTGCGCGAGGCCATGCGGTTCGGTGTCGCCCGCGGTCTGTTCTCCAACGAGGCCGGCATGGGCTCCACCCCCCACGCCCACGCGCTGGCCAAGGTCAAGCATCCGGATGAGCAGGGCGAGGTCGCCATTGTCAGCGTGTTCATCGACACCTTTGTGGTGCTGACCATGACGGCGCTGGTGATCCTGTCCTCCGGGATGCTGCAGCCCGGCGTGGCGGATGCTCCGCAGGGCACCCAGCTGGCCCAGGCTGCGTTCTCCACCGCCTTTGGCTCCTTTGGCAACATCTTTGTCGCCATCTGTATGCTGTTCTTCGCCTTCTCCACCATCATCGGCTGGTATTTCTTCGGCGAGGTCAACTTCAAAGCCATGTTTGGCGCCAAGTCCGTCAAGATCTATTCTGTCATTGTCGTCATCTGCATCATGGTTGGCTCGCTTCTGAAGGTGGATCTGGTCTGGAACCTGTCCGACCTGTTCAACGCCCTGATGGTCTTCCCCAACCTGATCGCCCTGCTGGCCCTCTCCGGCCTGGTGGCGAAGATCTGCAAAGGCGCAGACAGACGCCAACGGGAGGAAAAGACCGGCAAGTCAGACAACTGAACCGTTTTTTATGCCCCCGCAGTGCATCGGCCACTGTGGGGGCTTTCTCCGCACCGGCAGATACAGCCGGTGCGTTTTTTGTACGCCGCCAACCGGCCAAGGCTTTCACACTTTTTACATCCTATTTACACAAGCAGGATTTCTCCGCGGCCCTAAAAAATCTATAATAGCACTTGCGTTGTGGCCCGAGGTGCACCGGCGGTCAAAAGACCAGCCCAACTGTGCCCACCGGCCCCTCTGCCGAAACAGCCCAACATGAAAAGGAGCGTTTACATGAAAGATTGGAGAACATGGGCGCAGCGGTCCATTGCAGTGCTGCTGTGTGCAGCACTGTCTCTGCCGTGGCTGCCCACACAGAGCCTGGCCGCTTCCCTGGAGGCGGCGCCGATTTCCCACGCGTTTGGGTATATCCTGGCCAATGTGGGCGGCGTGGAGCCCTTTGAAAAGATTGATTTGATCGTCGGCGGCGCTGAGGTGACCGGCGACGATGGCTTTGTCTTTACTGCCGCAGACGAAAGCGCCCTGCGGGTCACGGACCAGGGCCTTCAGGCCCTGAAGCCCGGCGCCCACAAGGTGACCGTCTCCAAAGACGGCTGCGCGGACACGGAGCTCTATGTGTTCGCCAAGCAGCCGGACCAGGAGGACTACACCGTTGTCGACGCGGACTTCACCCAGATGAGCCAGCTGCCGGACGACTGGACGCTGTACAGCGGCATCGGCGACGACGGCCAGCCCACGGGCGCCTACACCACAGCCGTTCTCGACGGCACGGGCCTGCACCTCGGCGGCAACAGCAACCCCAGGGTGGGTCTGCCCGCCTTTTTGGAGGGCTTCTCGGACTACACCATCGAAGCCGGCTACACGGGAGATCAGGCTGAGCTCTTTTTCCGCACACAGGATGTGGCGGGGATGGGGAACCCCGCCTATTGCGCCGGGTATATCACCGGCGCCTATGGGCAGACCGGCGTACTGGTCTACCCGCCCGCGTCCTTGTGCGACGGCAGCAGCAGCTTCTCCGTGGAGAACAACCGGGTGCGCGTGGAGGCAAACCGCACCACCGGCAAGCTGATCGAGGCCAATGTGCCGGTCCAGCTGCGGGTGGAGGTGGACGGTACCGAGGCGCGGCTCTATGCCAGCCAGGATACCATCGACCCAGAGGATCCGGAGGATCTGTATGTAACAGCAGATCTGGGCCTGTATTACACGAGCGCACAGACCGCGCAGAGCCAGTTTGCCGGCAAGGATTACCGGTACGAGTCCGGCGGTATCTGCCTGCGAAACAGCGGCGGAAAGGGCACCTACCAGTATGTTCGCGTGACGCTCCCGGCCGATGGGTTTCCCGCCGGTGTCAAGGCCCCGGAGCCGTCCCAGGACCGCCCGGTATCCTATGACTTTATAGGCGCCCACGAGGCCGATGCGTGGACCGTGACCGACGGCGGCGGCAGCGCGCTGCAGATCTCCAAATCGGACGGCGTGCTGACCTTTGACACCGACACCGGCTGGCCCAAGGCCGATTTGAGCACCTCCCAGGCAGGGCTCTACGCCCCAAAGTCCCTCTGGGATGAGATCTATTTCTCCTATGACTTCACCGCGGCCGGCTCTGCCCGGGTGGATCTCTGGAGCGGCGAATATCTGATGGTGCTCTCCGAGCTCTATGGGCAGACGAACAGTGACGGCGTCGTACCGGGCGCCTACCACGGCGAAATTTCCCTGAGCGATCTGGTGCGCCAGGCCACCATCTATCCCCGGGAGGGCGACTCCTTCGGCGAGCCGCTGGAGGACAACAGCGTGTTGGACGCGTTCTATCTGGACGGCGTGCAGGTGTGGGCTGTACAGGGCGGACTCACTGTCCGCACGCTGGCATTGACCGGCTCCAGCCTGGAGCCGGTCCCGCAGACGCCCACGCAGACATTGTACGATGCGCTCTACCCCGCTCCGCTCTGGGACGCCGTCTCCGACAGCGGCTATACCGTGCAGGTGGACGAGCACGCGGTGTCCATCACCAACAGGCGCATCGACTGGTCCAACAATGTGGGCTGGCCCAGCGCCGGCGCGGCCGTGGACTGGGCCATTGATATCAACAAGACGCCCTATCTCTATCTCGATGTCGTGACAGACGACATTCTCTCCGAAAACCCGTCCGCCAAGCCGGGCTGGAACCTGGTGCTGACCTCCAAGCAGAATCCATCCGGCGTCAATCTGGACAAGGTGTTCAACGCCGGTTCCACCTCCGACGCCCATGGCACGCAGACGGTGCGGGTGGATCTGCGGGATGCGGCGCTGGCCTCTCTGAGCCGGGACGGCCGCATGGACCTGACCGGCATCACACTGACCGCCGTCACCGACCAGTACCGGACCGTCACCTTCCGGCAGGTCTACATCGCAGCCGCACCCAAGCAGGGCGATCTCAACACCTACACGGAGCCGGACCGCTTTGGCGCAGAGAACCCCAATTACCGCATGCCGACCACGCAGGTGGAGCCGGAGGTACAGCCGGATTACAGCATCAATGTCTCCGAGGGAGAGACGCTCAAGGGGCAGGTCCACTGGCGCTATGAGAGCCAGGTCGGCACCAGCCTGGAGCTGCGCCTGGACGGCCGCCCTCTGCAGGGGACAGGCATCGCGCAGACGCCCGATTTCTACATGCAGACCCAGGGCATCAACACCTCCAGCTTCGTAGGGCCCGCCGTTCTGGTGGGCGGCCCCGACGGCCAGGCGGCCCAGTTTACGCTGAGCAGCCCCAGCGGCAGCGAGTGGGGCAGCGAGACGATCCAGCTGGCAGCCATGCCCACGCCCGGCCCTGACGGGACGGTGGAGCTTCTGGTGTGTGCCGGCGGCCCCAGCACCTATTTCCACCTGGGCCAGACGGTATTCGGCGCAGAAAACCACAATGACCCCAATCTGCGCAGCATCAGGCTGACACTGCCGGACGGCACCGTCTGCGCCCCGGTATCGGTCAACAAATACCTGTTCTCCCAGAAGGACAGCACCAGCTACGCCGTCCAGACCGCGGCCTATGCCGAGGGCACGACCTATGTGGTGGGCGACGGCTGGCCAGCCGGTAATTTCAGCATCCCGCCCGTGCTGGGCTTTGTCTTTGATCTGTCCGGCGCAGATCTGACGCCGGTGGTGCGCACCATGGAATACACCGTGGACACCACGGCGCTGTCCGACGGCAGCCACACGCTGGAACTCTGCGACGGCGGTACGGTGCAAAAAACGGTGCGCTTCACCGTGGACAACAGCGCCCAGCGCCAGGCAGAGGCTCCCCGGGCGCAGGCGCGCACCTCCAGGTTTCAAAATGGAACCGTCCAGGCGTCTTTGACGGCCGTCTCGCCGGTCGGCGCTCCGATGGAGGTCTCCTTCTTTGCCGCCGAGGCGCTGCCGGTGCGCGGCACCGTGACCGGCGACGACGGCGAGGCCGCCATGACCCGCCAGGAGCTGGCCGCTCTGACACAGGGCGGCGCCCTGACCACCGAGACCACCGCCGCCATTCCGGCCCACACCTTTACTGTGGAGGTGGGCGACTACACCGGCGATGTGGCGCTGAGCTGGACGGGCAGCACTGTGCAGCAAGAGCGCGTGCGTCTGTCCGTCCTAGATCCCGCCAGCGGCGCGTGGATCCCCCTGGCCACGGGCACCACAGCGCTGGAGGCCTCCTCTGTGGTGAATGCCCAGGCGTACGCCCGCGGCGGCGAGATCACCGTCAAGGCCGAGCCCATCTATGTGGGCAACGGCTCGGACACCATGCTGTGGATGAGCGATACGCAGCATTACACCTATTTTGAAGATTTTGTCCCCATCTACACCCAGGTGGCCCAGTACACCGCCGCAATGTATCAGAATGGAGAGATCGGATATGCTGCCCACACCGGTGATCTGGTGGAGCAGAACGATCTGGCCAACTGGCCCATCGCCGACGCCGCCCACCGCATCATGGATCAGGCCGGCGTGCCCATGGGCGTCACCGCCGGCAACCACGATGTGGGCAACCACGCCGCAGCCACCGGATACGAGAGCGGAGACTACGCCAACTTCCAGACCTACTTCGGCGCCTGGCGCTACGAGGACGCGGACTGGTGGGGCGGCTCCCCCAACGACAACATCAACCACTACGACCTCATCACCCTGGGCGGCTATGACTTTGTCATGCTCTATCTGGGCATGGGCCGGGAGGCCAGCGACGAGACAGTGGCCTGGGCCAATGCGGTTCTGGCGCAATACCCCAACCGGAACGCGGTCATCCTGACCCACGAGTATCTCTCCTACAAGGGTGCGTACTATGTGGACACCTATGGCTCCGGCAACATGCCGGTCGGACAGGACATTTTTGAAAAGATCGTGGTTCCCAATGAAAATGTCGTGTTGGTGCTCTGCGGGCACGAGAGCGGCGCTGTCACCAATGTCAAGCAGGTCGGCACGCGCACGGTGGTGGAGATGCTGGCCGACTACCAGACCATCGACCTCAGCCATTCTCAGCAGAGCACCGACAACTACTGGGAGTCCAACGGCGATGGCTTCGTCCGCCTGCTCACCTTTGGCGCAGACGGCCTGTCCTTCACCACCTACTCCCCCACGCTGGACCGCTACAACGCCTTCCACAGCTCCATTGACACCGGCGCCGTGGCGCTGGAGTTGAAGGCCCCCAGCCGCGCGCTGGTGACCACGGCCTTCTCCGCCGTCCGGCTGGAGGGCCAGCAGGCCAGCCAGACCGTGCATGCCACATCCGGCGAGACAGTCTCCTGCCAGCTGGCGCTGCAGGACGGGCAGGGCTGGTATGCGCTGCTCAATGACGGCACCCGCCAGAGCTACACGCCCCTGAGCTGCGCTGCCGCGTCGGACGCGCCCAGCGGCGGCCACACCTCCACAGCCCAGTATACCATCCGCGCCACCGCAGGCACGGGCGGTTCGATCAGCCCCAACGGTTCCGTCCGGGTCAACCGCGGCAGCAATCCATCCTTTTCCATCACCGCAGACGACGGCTATGTGATCTCGCAGGTGCTGGTCGATGGCCAAAAGGTCGGCACGGCAGACACCTACACCTTTGAAAATGTCCGCGCCAACCACACCATTGCAGTGACCTTCTCAGCCGAGGCCGGCACGCAGACGGCGCGCTTTACAGATGTATCCACCGACGCATGGTATGCAGAGGCGGTCGACTATGTAGCGCGGAGCGGGATCATGAACGGCACCTCGGACGCCGCCTTCTCTCCCGACGCCGCCCTGACGCGGGGCATGATGGCGCAGATTCTCTACAATCTCGAGCGCCGCCCTGCAGCCGATCCCGCCTGCACC
>JAHZEE010000046.1:0-2017 GCA_019421975.1 Clostridiales bacterium
AGATGGAGCGGGAGGATGTGGTGCGCTACCTGAAAAGCGGCTACGCCCCCATCTGCCAGGACTGGTGCGACCGGCTGGAAAACTATGCGCTGACCTGGCTTCTGCGCGGCAAGCAGTGGTGCCAGCCGTTCGAGCTGCATCCCGACGGCTACGGCGCCGCATTTGACGCGCGCGCTACCGCGCAGCTGGAGCTTTTAAACCGGGCGCGGCAGAGCGCCATCGCGCCGCTGGAGCAGCTGTGCAGCGCGCTGAAGCAGGCGGCAAACTGCGGCCAGATGGTGCGCGCGCTCTACCAGTTCTGCGAGCGCATCCAGGTGCCGGAGCGCCTGCAGCAGGCCGTCGACGCCATGGCCGACCGGCAGGCCGCGATGGAGGATGCGCAGCTCTACGAGGTGTTTTTGTCTGCACTTGAGCAGATGGACGCCGTGCTGGGCGAGCAGACCATGCAGGTGGAGGTCTTTGCAAGGCTGGTGCAGCTGGTGCTGTCCCAGTACCGGCTCGGCGCCATTCCGCCGGCGGTGGACTGTGTCTCCGTGGGCGCGATCCACATGATGCGCCAGAAATCCCCCCTGCGCCTTCTGGTGCTGGGGGCGCAGGAGGGACAGTTCCCGCACTACCAGTGCAGTGACGGCATTTTGAGCGATTCAGAGCGCGAGCGTCTGCACCAGCAGGGCGTCACAGCCCTGCGCTCTCACGCCGACGACACCGCAGAGGAGCTGCTGGCCATCTACAATCTGATGGCGTCCCCGGTTCAGCGGCTGGCGGTGAGCTGTGTGCTGTCCGGCGCGGGGCCATCGTATCTGTTCCAGCGGATCGTCAAGCTGTTTCCCACAGCTGCCGTGCAGACGGCATCGGAGATCCCCACCATCTGGTATACCCAGCCACAGACCGCCGGCATGCTGGTGGAGATGGCCCGGACGCAGCCGGCCTATCGCCAGGTCAGCCAGGTGCTGCAGTCGCTCCATTTGGAGCCGGTTCAGGCCGCGGCGGAGCGGTACCGCAGCGCCAACGAGGCAGTGAGCTGCCTGTCGCTGCCGGCAGTGCAGCAGCTCTATGGCCAGCGGCTGTATCTGTCCGCCTCCAGAATTGACCAGTACGCCGCCTGCCGCTGCGCCTACTTCTACCGGTATGGGCTGAAGGCCAAGCCGCGCCGTGTGGCGCGGTTTGACGCCCCCATCTACGGCACCTTTGTCCACGCCGTGCTGGAGCAGACGGTCCGGGAGGTCATGCGGCAGGGGGGCTTTGGGACCGTCAGCGCCCAACAGGCGGCCGACATCACAGCCCAGGCAATCGCCCAGTTCACCCAGGCGCACGCCCAGGAGCTGGCCGCGCAGCCGGCGCGGGCAGCCTATCTGTTTGAGCGGAATCTCGACGAGGTCCGCGCAGTGGCGCAGGAGCTCTGGCGGGAGCTGCACAGCTCTGCGTTCGCCCCCGCCCACTGTGAGCTGGAGTTTTCAGAGCAGGGGCAGATGCCGCCGGTCGTGGTGCACGGCGCCCAGTGTGACGGAACCGTCTCCGGCTTTGTCGACCGCGTGGATGTCTATTGGCGCGACGGGGTTCCCTATGTGCGGGTCGTGGACTACAAGACCGGCCCCAAGCAGTTTGACTATACAGATGTGCTGGAGGGCATTGGGCTTCAGATGCTGCTGTATCTGTTTGCCCTGGAGGACCACGGGGCGGCCCTCTTCGGCGCCGCGCCGGAGCCGGCGGGGGTGCTGTATGTCCCGGCCCGGGTTGCGCCGCTGCCGAGCCTGCAGCGGCCCACGCCGGAGCAGGCCGAGCAGGCACGGAGCAGCACCGTACAGCGCAGCGGCCTGATTGCCGCCGACGAGACGCTCCTCGAGGCCATGGAGCGCGATCCGCTGCAGCCACGCTATCTTCCGATCTCCGCGCGCAGCAGCACCAAATATCTGGCGACGCGCGCGCAGCTGCGCAGCCTGAAAGACTATGTGGAACAGACGCTCAGGCAGATGGTGGACACCATCGCCCAGGGGGATGTCGCGCCCAATCCCTATGC
>JAHZEE010000046.1:2027-10119 GCA_019421975.1 Clostridiales bacterium
CAGCACAGCGCCTGCACCTACTGCGACTATGCGGCGGTCTGTCACTTTGACGCCTCCGGATCGTCCATGCGAAAACGAAAACGCACCTCCCAGGAGCAGTTCTGGCAGCAGGTGCAGCAGGGGAGGGAGAACCATGGCTGAGGTAAAGCTGACGCCAAGCCAGCAGGCCATTGTAAACTACCGGGGCGGCGCAATGCTGATCTCCGCGGCGGCCGGCTCCGGCAAGACCATGGTACTGGTCCAGCGTCTGCTCTCGTGGATCTGCGATCCCGTGCAGCCCTGCAATGTGGACGACTTTCTGATCATCACCTATACCAAAAAAGCGGCCGGTGAGCTGCGCGCGAAGATCATGGAGGCGCTCAGCCGCCGTCTGGCGCAGGAGCCTGGAAACCGCCATCTGCGCCGTCAGATGCAGCGGATCTACAGCGCGCAGATTTCGACGGTGCACGCATTTTGCGCGGATCTGCTGCGCGCCTACTGCAACAAGCTCTCGATCCAGCCTGACTTTCGGATTGCGGAGGAGACCGAGTGCGCCATGCTGCGCCAAAAGACGGTGGAGCGGGTGCTGGAGGACGCATACGCGGCGCTGGAGCAGACGCCGGATTGGAAGGCGGCGGTGGATCTGCTGGGGGCCGGCCGGGACGACCGGGCGCTGCCGGAGCTGATCCTCTCGGTCTTTGAGCAGGCCCGGTGCAGCCCCTCTCCCAGCGCCTGCCTGGACGGATACCTGGCGCAGCTGGAGATACCGGCAGGGGAGGACGCGGTCAAAAATGTCTGGGGCCAGTGGCTCTGCGGGCAGATGCGCGCCTTTGCCGCCGCACAGGCAGAGCAGTTCGCGCGTCTTCTGGATGAGATCTCCGTCTCTGCGGCCTATGAGGCGGCCAACGGCCCCGCCCTGCGCCACACCCTGGCAGATCTGCAGGCGCTGGCACAGTGTGAGACCTGGGACGAAATCGCCGCCTGCCATGTCAGCTTTGACCGGCTGAAGCCCGTCAGGAAGGAGGATGTCGCAGAGCTCAAGGCGCTTGTGAGCGCAGTGCGCGACACCTGCAAAAAGGAGCTGGACCGGCGCATGACGCCGTTCTATGCAGCCTCTGCGGAGATTTTGCGAGATGAGTGCTCCACCCACGCGGCGCTGCGGGGGCTGATTGCGCTGACGCGCAGCTTCGCTGCGGCCTACACGGCGGCCAAGCAGCGCCGGGGCGTGCTGGACTTTGGCGATCTGGAGCATCTGAGCCTTCAGCTGCTCTATGGAACGCGTCTGGAGGGCGCCACCGCGGCGGCGCAGGAGATCTCAAGCCGGTATCGGGAGGTCATGGTGGATGAATACCAGGACACCAACGCCGTGCAGGATCGGATTTTCTGCGGGGTCTCCCATGGCGGCAGCAACCTGTTTATGGTGGGGGATGTCAAGCAGTCCATCTATCGCTTCCGCATGGCGGATCCCACGATCTTTTTGCAGAAATACCGCAGCTATCCGGATTACGAGCCGGGCTGCAGCGGGCCGAGGCGGTTTTTCCTGTCGGAAAATTTCCGCTCCCAGGCGGCGATTCTGGACGCCGCCAACCAGGTGTTCTCCTCGGTCATGTCCGAGCAGGTGGGGGATCTCAGCTACACCGAACAGCAGCAGCTGCGCGCCGGCGCTGCCCATCCGGCGCTGCCCCAGTGCTGTGTGGAGCTGCACTGCCTCCAGACCGAGGCCGGGGCGGAGGAGGACAGCCCGGACAAGGTACGGGTGGAGGCGCAGTTTGTAGCAGAGCGCATTCAGGCGCTGCTCGCCGCGCCCGCCATGATCTCTGCAGACGGTCAGACACGGCCGGTGCAGCCGCAGGACATTGTGATCCTGCTCAGAACGCTCTCGCCGGCCGAGGCCTACCTGCAGGCCATGCAGGCGCTTGGCATTCCCTGCAGCTGTGAGCGCGCGCAGAGTATTCTGGAGACGACGGAGGTCTCGGTGCTTCTGAGCTTTCTGCAGATCATCGACAATCCCCATCAGGATATTCCGCTGCTCAGCGTGCTCTCAAGCCCGCTCTTTTCGTTTACGCCGGATGAGCTGACCGCCATTCGGATGCAGGATCGCCAAATCTCCTTTTTCGACGCCATGCAGCTGGACACACAGCCGAAGACCCGGCGGTTTTTGGACAAGCTCTCCCAGCTGCGGCGGCAGGCTGCGTCCCTTCCGCCCGGCGCTCTGACAGAGCACCTGATCCAGGTCTCTGAGATGGAGCCGCTGTTTTCCGTCCTGGAGCACGGGGTGCAGCGGTGCAGAAATCTGCGGACCTTCGCCGATTTTGTGCGCAGCAGCGAGCCGGTCTATCCGACCCTGACGGAGTTTCTCCAGCAGATTGAGGTTCTGCAGGAAGAGGGGAAATCGATCCCCGCGGAGGCCGCCGCTGCCTCCGACGGCGTCACCGTGATGACCATTCACAAGTCCAAGGGGCTGGAGTTTCCGGTGGTATTTCTGGCGGATCTCTCCCGCAAATTCAACGAGGAGGACCTGCGCAGTCCCGTGCTGTTCCACCCGCAGATGGGCCTGGGCGCCATGGCCATGGAGCAGGAGCACCTGATCCGGTTTCCGACGCTGGCCCGCAACGCCATCTCCGACCGCATCCGGTGCGAGAACCACTCCGAGGAGCTGCGGGTGCTCTATGTGGCCATGACCCGCGCCAAGGATCTGCTGATTATGAGCTATTGTACCCGCTATCTGCAGACCGAGCTGAGCCAGCTGGCCGCCGGGCTGACCGCGCCGGTCCATCCGCTGAAAAGTGCGGCCGTCCGCGCGCCCGGGCAGTGGATCCTGCTCTCCGCCCTCTGCCGCCAGGAGGCCGGCGCGCTCTTTGCGGTGACCGGGCGGCCCGACTGCGCCGGCGTCTGTCCGGGGCCGCCGTGGCAGATCACGCTGGTACAGTCCGAGGTGGGCCGGCAGGCCGGGGCGCGTACGCCGCAGGCCGGAGCGCCGCTTCCGGCGCCCGATCGGGAGCTGGTGCGGCAGATGTTGCAGTTTCGCTACCCGGACCCCATCCAGACCACCACGCCTGCCAAGCTCACCCCCACCCAGCTCAAGGGAAGGGTGGAGGACCGGGAGGCGGCAGACGAGGCGGCCTCGCTCCAGGCCCCGCTGCAGGTGCATGTGCGCAAACCGCGCTTTGTCCAGGCGAAAACCCTCACACCGGCCGAGCGCGGCGCGGCCGTCCACCTGGCGCTGCAGTTTCTGGACTTTTCCCGCTGTACCACCCCGGCGCGCGTGGAGCAGCAGCTGCAGCAGCTCGTTGCGGCGCGCCATCTGAGCGCGGAGCAGGCGCGCGCCATAGAGCCGGGGCAGATCTTTACATTTCTCCAATCTGCGCTCGGCCAGCGCATGCTCCACGCCATATCGCCGCCCATGCGGGAGTTCAAGTTCTCCATTCTGGCCGATGGGCAGACCTTCGGCGCCTTTGGCGGACAGCTTCTGCTGCAGGGCGTGGTGGACTGCTGCTGGCAGGAGGCGGACGGCGTTGTCATTTTGGATTTTAAGACCGATCATGTCACCGCGCAGGACGCCCCGGCGCGCGCGGAGCAGTACCGCCCACAGCTCCGGGCCTATGCCTATGCCATGCGCCAGGTGCTGCAGCAGCCGGTCAAGCAGTGCTGGCTCTATTTTCTCGCCGCCGGATGCAGCGTTCCGCTTTTGGAGGGCGAAGAATAAAAAACAGCCGGGAAATCCAAATGGATTTCCCGGCTGTTTTTATCCCAGCTGTGCGCTTAGCAGCCGCACTTCTGCTCCTGGCTGTCGCCCTTCTTCTGCTGCTTCTGGCACTTCTCGTTCTGCTGGTTGGTCTTCTGGTTGTTCTGATTATGGTTTTCCACTTTCAAGAACCTCCTGTGTTAGAATTGTTTGCGATACCTTTCGCAGTCCTAGTATGCGCAGTTCGCCTGCACTCTATCCATTCAGCTCTTGTCCTTTGGGTGGAACAGCAGCGCAAACAAAAGACCAAAGACGATCGCAGCGGTGATTCCGCCCGAGGCGTGGATCACGCCGCCGGTAAATGCGCCGATGATCCCGTCGGACGCCACCGCCTCCTTGACGCCCTTTGCCAGACTGTAGCCGAAGCCGGTCAGCGGGACCGTGGCGCCGGCGCCGCCAAACTGCACCACATATTCATAGATTCCGAGTCCGCCCAGAACGACGCCGAGCACCACATAGGTCACCAGAATCCGCGCCGGGGTCAGTTTTGTTTTGTCCAGAAGAATCTGGCCGATCAGGCAGAGAACGCCGCCTGTGATAAAAGCTGTTAAATATTCCATACAACCTCTCTTTTCCTGCTGATGGTGACCGCATGGCAGATGGCCGGGACGGATTCCCCCTGTTGTGTGGAGACCGGGGAGAGAAGCGCGCCTGTGCCGCAGAACAAAATGCGCTCCCATTTGCCCTTTTGCATCTGCCTGAGCAGATAGCCGCAGAGCACGGAGGCGCTGCAGCCGCAGCCAGAGCCCCCTGCGTGGACATCCTGCTGCTGCACATCGAACACCATGGTGCCGCAGTCGTCGTAGCAATCGTCCAGCGGCGTGCCGTCCTTTGAAAACAAATCGGAGACAATCTGCTTTCCCAGCACCCCCAGGTCGCCTGTGACAATGAGGTCATAGTCCTGCGCCCTGAGGTTCAGATCCTGCAGATGCGCCTTGATCGTCTCATAGGCCGCCGGGGCCATGGCGGCGCCCATGTTGTTGGCATCTTTAATGCCGTAGTCCACAATGATGCCTGTGGTGGCCGCCTGCAGGTACGGGCCCTCGCCCTCCGGCTGCACCAGAACACAGCCGGCCCCCGTCACGGTCCACTGGGCGGTCGGGGTCCGCTGCCCGCCGTAGACCAGGGGGAAGCGGTACTGCCGCTCGGCCGAGGCAAAGTGGGAAGAGGTCATGGCCGCTGCATGCTCTGCATAGCCGCCGTCCACCATCATTGCCGCCAGAGACAGGCTCTCCGCCATGGTCGAGCAGGCGCCGTAGAGGCCGTAAAAGGGGATCCCGGAGGCCCGCAGGGAGAAGCTCGAGCTGACGCATTGGTTGAGCAGATCCCCTGCAAAGATGACATCCAGATCCTTTGTCTGCCAGTTTTTCTTTTTTAATGCCGCCTCCAGTGCGAGAATCTGCATCTGGCTCTCGGCCTTTTCCCAGCTCTTTTGGCCGAATTTTGTATCGTTTTCCACCAGGTCAAAATAGGATGCCAGCGGACCCTCTCCCTCTTTTTTCCCCGCAACCGAAGCGAAACTCGCAATCGACGGCTGCGTCGGAAACACCATGGTCTGCCGGCCGCGACGCCTTGTCTCCATTTGCACGCCTCCATTTTTTATTTGGAGTAGTATGTGACAAATCAGAAAAAATATCCCAAGGAGCGCTTACAATCTCAGCGATTGAAAAAATGCGCAAAAAGGGCCGGACCGTCAGCGCTGACGGTCCGGCCTTTGTCCGCCTATTCTTTTTGGGCCTGTTCAATGGCGATGGCCAGCTGATCCGGGCAGGAGGTCGGCTTTGCGCCGCAGCGAATTCCGCGCAGGCGGCGCACCGCCTCCTGGGCCGGCATGCCGTCCACCAGCGCGGCCACGCCCTGGGTGTTTCCGCTGCAGCCGCCCTGAAACCGCACATGCCTGACGCAGCCGTCCTCCAGATCAAATGTGATCCTTCTGGAGCAGACGCCATGGGTCTGATAACTGTATTGCATCCATTCTTCCTCACTTTTTCTCAGACCGTCAGGTCTGCAATTTTCATGGGCACATAGCCGATCAGCGCCTCCGGCGCCAGCACAACCTGTCGGCCCCGCATGCCAGCTGAGACCGCAATCTGCGGGTAGAGCAGGGCAGTCTCATCGATCCAGGTGGGGAACGGTTTTTTCATGCCCACAGGGCTGCATCCGCCGCGCAGATACCCGGTCAGCTCCACAAGCTCCCGCACATGGACCAGCTCCACCTTTTTCTCTGCCGCCGCCTGCGCCGCCTTTTTGAGATCCAGCTCGCAGCAGACCGGGATGCAGAATACCAGCAGCGCCCCGTTTCGGTCCGCGCGCGCCACCAGGGTCTTGAACACCTGCTCCGGCGGCATTCCGGTCTGCTCGGCGGCGTGCATGCCGCTCAGGTCGTTCTCATCGTACGCATATTCTGCCGTGCGGTAGGGGATCTGTGCCTGATCCAGCAGCCGCATGGCGTTGGTCTTTACCGCTTTCTCGTGCTTCATCCCTGTCTCACCCCAGAATATGGCGTGCGCCATAGTAGTGGCTGCTGTAGTAGCCCGAGGTCATGGAGGAGACAATGACGCCGGAGTTGGAATTGGCCGCGTGGATGAAGGTGCCGTCTCCCAGATAGATTCCCACATGGGTGATCTGGTCCGTGGAGGCGTAGGTGCCGTAGAAGAACACCAAATCGCCTGGCTGCAGGGCATCTTTGCTGACGGCGACGCCATTGCTGTACTGCTGCTGGGCGGTCCGGTTGATCGAGACGCCGATCAGGCGGTAGCAGTACTGGGTAAAGCCGGAGCAGTCGAAGCCGTTGGGGGAGGCGCCGCCGTAGACATAGCGGGTTCCCAGATAGCTCTGGGCATAGGTGAGCAGCTGTCCAACCAGCTCGCTGACCTGGGCCGCGGCCGCATTGTTGACCACCATGGTGTAGTACTCGTCGAGGCTCTTATAGCAGCGCATGAACATGGCGATGGCCTCTTCCCGGGTGGTGGTGTCCTCCGGCGCCAGCCAGAGCTTTCCATTGCCCGTGGAGCCGCGCACCACGCCCAGCAGCACCATCTGCTTGGTGGCCTCCTGCGCCCAGCTGGCCAGCAGGTAGGCGTCATAGAAGCTGCTCAGGCTCGTGCCGGGGTCATTGGGGGCAAAGCCCAGCGAGCGGTTGAGGTTGCTCAGAATGACGGAGAACTCCTGGCGCGTCAGGGGCGCGTCCGGCCGGAACATGCCCTCGTATTCACCGGCATAGCCGCTCACAATGCCCAGCTCGTAGGCCGCGCAGATGACCGGGTCGTCGGTGTCCGAAAAATAGGTCGTGTCCTGCGGCTCCACCGTCTCTCCCACAATTTTTTCATAGGCCAAAATTGCGATCTGACACATCTCTGCCCGCGTGATATCCGCCGTGAGATCCGCGTCATTCATGGAGTCCGGCAGCAGCTTCAGAATCTGCGCCTCCTCCACATCCACAACAGCCCAGTCGCTGATGGCCTGAAAGCTAGCCGAAACCGGAAGCGTCATCGCGCCCATCAGGCTCAGGCAGAGCAGCAGGCTCAGTACTCTTTTGAACAAAATGCTTCACCTCATCTGGAATCCAACAAAATTTGACAACTAATTATTACAATTTGTCATTTTATCAGATTTCAGCGTCAAGTGCAAGGGTCAATCCGACCGGGCAGTGGTCCGAGCCGAGAATTTCCGCATAGATGGGGGCAGAGAGGATCTGCTCTTTGAGCTGCAGCGAGGCCAGAAAATAGTCGATGCGCCATCCCGCGTTGTTCTCCCTGGCGTGAAAGCGGTAGCTCCACCAGGAATAGGCCCCCGTCCGCTCCGGGTAGAGCCGGCGGAAGGTGTCTGCAAATCCGGACGAGAGCAGCGCCGTCATCTTCTCCCGCTCCTGGTCAGAAAAGCCGGCATTGCCCCGGTTGGTCTTGGGATTTTTCAAGTCAATCTCCTCGTGAGCCACATTCAGGTCCCCGCAGTATACCACTGGTTTGGTCTGGTCCAGACTCATGAGATAGCTCCGCAGGTCGTCCTCCCACTCCATACGGTAGTCGATACGGGCCAGACCGTCCTGGGCGTTTGGGGTATAGCAATTTACCAGCCAAAATTCGGAAAACTCCAGAGTGATAAGCCGCCCCTCATGGTCGTGGCGCTCAATGTCCATCCCATAGCAGACAGACAGCGGCTCTTGGCGGGTAAACACCGCTGTACCTGAATAGCCTTTTTTCTCCGCAGAATTCCAGAATTCGTGATACCCGGGCAGTTCAACCTGGGCCTGGCCTCGTTCCATCTTCGTCTCCTGCAGGCAGATCACGTCCGGATTCAGTGCCGTCACCGACTCCAGAAACCCCTTTTTCAGGCAGGCCCGCAGACCATTCACATTCCAAGACACCA
>JAHZEE010000047.1:0-1558 GCA_019421975.1 Clostridiales bacterium
ACAGCGTCCGTCGGCGGATGTCATCACCGGCCTCATGAAAGCCAATATTCCGTCGCGCATCGCGTTTGCCGTCGCCTCCGCCATGGAGTCCCGGATCATTCTGGATACGCCGGGCGCGGAAAAACTGGTGGGAAAGGGCGACATGCTCTATGCGCCGCTGGGCCAGGGAAAGCCCATGCGGGTGCAGGGCTGCTTTATCAGCGATGAGGAAGTCCAGCGGGTGATCGACTTTGTGAAAAAGCATTCTGTTTCGGACTACAGCGATACGGTTATGGAGCAGATCAACCAGAATGCAGCGGAGACCGGAAAACCGGCCAAGGGCGGAAGCGAGGAGCACACCTCCTCCGGGTTTGAGGACGAGCTGCTTCCGGCGGCTGTGGAGGTCATTTTGGAGACCGGACAGGCCTCTGTGTCCATGCTGCAGCGCAGGCTGAAGCTCGGCTATGCCCGTGCGGCCCGTATTGTGGATGAGATGGAGGAAAAGGGAATTGTCGGGCCGTTTGAGGGCTCCAAGCCGCGACAGCTGCTCATCTCGAAGGAGCAGTGGCAGCAGATGCAAAACGGCGCAGCCCCGGAGGGAGAGCAGCCGGAATCTGATGAGGCGTGCCCCTTTTGAAACTTAACAGATTGTTTTCAGTTTTTCGATAAAATTTTCACAATTTTTTCATAATGATGGGATAGTATAGGGGCAGATGAGATGACTGGTGCTGTGATAGAGCCACAGCCGAGCTGGCAGTCATACTTCATCTGTTATCCACCTCTCTTTCCCAAAGTCAAGCAAGAAGGCCGCAACCCATCGGGTTGCGGCCTTCTTGTGCTTTTTACTTAAAATCCCAGCAGTACGCCAACCTGATAGACCAGCAGGGAGACGAGATAGGCGCAGAAGATCTGCCAGCCAATGGTGGCAAGCGTCCATTTGAGGCTGTTCATCTCCTTGCGGATGGTGGAGACGGCGGCAATACAGGGGACATACAGAAGCACAAAAATGAGAAAAGACAGTGCAGAGAGGGGGCGAAATCCCACAAGCGCAGCGGCAATGGCGCCAGGGCCATCCAGGGTGGAAAAACCATAGAACATGGCCATGGAGGACACCACGGCCTCCTTGGCGACCAGACCGGTGAGCAGCGATACGGCGGCCTGCCAGCTTCCAAACCCACAGGGGGCCAAGAGCGGCGCAATCACACCGCCAATCTGCCCCAGCATACTCTCCGCGCTGTCGGCAACCATCTGGAACGAGAAGTCAAACGACTGCAGCAGCCAGAGCAGTATGGACATCAGCAGAATCAGGGTGCCCGCCTTGACGAGAAAGCCGCGGACCTTCTCCCACACATGGAGCAGCATGTTTGTAAGGGATGGAAAGCGGTAGGGGGGAAGCTCCAGCACAAAGGGCGCAGGCTCCCCGCGAAAGAGGGTGTGCTTAAACAGAATGCCGGACAAAATTCCGGCCAGAAGGCCGGTCACATACAGTGCAAATACAACCAGGCCCGCCTTTGCACCAAAAAAGGCGGAGGCCAGAAGTCCATAGACGGGGAGCTTGGCAGAACAGCTCATAAAGGGG
>JAHZEE010000047.1:1568-9892 GCA_019421975.1 Clostridiales bacterium
CAGCATAATGGTCATACGCCGATCCTTATCATTTTCCATGGTGCGTGCGCCCATAATCGCCGGGACGGAGCAGCCAAACCCCATCAGCATGGGGATAAATGCCTTTCCAGAGAGGCCAAACCGGCGCAGAAGCCTGTCCATGATAAAGGCGGCGCGGGACATATAGCCGGAGTCCTCCAAAAAGGAGAGAAACAGAAACAGCAGCGCGATCTGCGGCAAAAAGGTCAGGACGCCGCCCACACCGGTGATGATGCCGTCGGTGACGAGGCGGATCAGCCAGGGCGCCACCTGAAGCTGTACCAGAACGGCATAAATCCAGTCGTGGAAGTATTGGTTGATCAGCAGCCCGACCCCGTCGGAGAGCCAGCTCCCAAAGGGGCCGAAGGTGATCAGGAAGACGGTCAGCATCATCAGAAGGAACAGCGGCAGGGCGGTGTACCTTCCGGTGACAATTCGGTCGATCCGCTCCGTTTTTGTCTGCACATGGGCCGGCGCAGAGACAACGGTGTCGGCGAGGAGCTGCTCTATGTATCGGTACCGGCTGTCTGCGATCAGCGTCTCACGATCCCCAAGCGCATCAGAGCGCTCATACGCTGCGACAATCTCGTCCACCTGGCGGCGCGTCGATTCTGGCAGGTGCAGCGCCTTTTCGACCAGCGCGTCCCCCTCCAAAAGCTTGATTGAGGCCCAATGGGCGGGCAGCGCGGCGGCATAGGCTGAATCGTGGACCAGCGCGCCAATGCGATGGTGGATGAGGTGGGTAAAATCGTCGTAGAGGTTGTCCGGCTCCAGCGTGCGGCCGCAGCGGATCTGTTCGTCCGCGGCCTGGAGCAGCTTGTCGATATTTTCGCCCGTGCGGGCGGTAATTGGCACCACGGGGATGCCCAATTCCCGCTGCAGGAGCTCCACATCAATCTGGTCCCCGCGGTCTGCAACCTCGTCCATGAAGTTCAGGGCGATCACCATGGGCCGCTCCAGCTCCAGAAGCTGGCAGGTCAGATACAGGTTGCGCTCCAGATTGGTGGCATCCAGAATGTCGATGATGGCATCGGGGGCCTCCTCAACAATGAAGTTTCGGGCGACGATCTCCTCCATGGAATAGGGGGACAGGGAATAGATGCCGGGCAGATCCACGACAGTGGCCGTTTGATCTCCCAGCCGCGTGGTTCCCTCCTTCTTTTCCACAGTGACGCCGGGCCAGTTTCCAACATATTGATTGGAGCCCGTCAGTGCGTTGAACAGGGTTGTCTTGCCGCAGTTGGGGTTGCCGACCAGTGCCAGCTTTGGCTGCGCCCGGTCACGGGCGGCCGCGGTGTGATGGGTTTTCTCGTGTTCATGCTCCTGCTGCATGCGGCGAAGGGTCTGCGGATCCAGCGGCGTCTTGGCGGTGCCGGGATAGACGGTCCGGCGCCTGCGCACCATGGGCTGTTCGACCGCCTGAATTTCGATGCACGCGGCGTCTTCCCTCCGAAGCGACAGCTCATAGCTGCGCAGGGTGACCTCAATGGGGTCGCCAAGCGGTGCAATTTTTCGGATCGTGACAACGGTACCGGGGGTCAGTCCCATGTCCACCAGGCGGCGCTTGACGGTCGGAATCCGGCCGCCGATGGCCGTGATCCGACCGGACTGGCCGGGCTGCAGAAGATTTAGCGTGAGGCTCAATCCATCTCATCCTTTATGAGGGCGTCTGCGACCGTGTAGATGTCGCCGGCGCCGACGGTCAAAATCAGATCGCCGGGCTGCGCAATCCTGCGGAGATATTCCGTGACCTCCGGCAGCGTCTCAAAAAAGACGGAACCGTCAATGTTCGCCGCGAGATCCCGGGAGGAAATGCCGATGGTATTCTGCTCTCTTGCGGCATAGATCTCGGCCAAAACAGTCAGGTCTGCCGCCTGCAGCTCCCGGATGAAATCCTGGAACAGCGCATGGGTTCGGGTGTAGGTGTGCGGCTGGAAGGCGCAGATGACGCGCTGGCAGCCCAGCGCGCGCACAGCCTCCAGGGTGGCGTGCAGCTCGCTCGGGTGATGGGCATAGTCGTCGTAGACCATGGCACCATGGAAGGTCCCTTTAAATTCCAGGCGGCGGCCGGCGCCGCCAAAGGTGGCAAGTGCCCGGCGCACCGTCTCTCCGTCAATCCCCATCTCGTGGGCAACGGCGCAGGCGGCCAGGGCGTTGAGGGCATTGTGCCGGCCCAGAACCTTGAGGTCCAGATGGGTGTAGCGCGTATCGCCGAAAAAGACATCGAAAGAGGAGAAGCCGCGCTCCATGGGACCCGGATGCACCAGATTGGAGGGCGCCATACCGAACCAGACCAGCCGGCCGGGATAGCCCTGGAGCGTGGCGACGGTGTTGGCGTCGTCGCCGTTTGCAACCACCAGCCCGTCTGGCGGCACCAGGTCTGCAAAGGCCCGGAAGGAGTGCTCGATGTCCTTTAAATCCTTAAAGAAATCCAGATGATCGGCATCAATGTTGAGAATGACGGCCGTGGTTGGAAAAAAGTTCAAAAAAGAGTTGCAGTATTCACAGCTCTCCATCACAATGGTATTGCCGGCACCGACCCGGTGGCCGGCCTGCAGCAGCGGAAGATAGCCGCCGATCATGACGGTCGGATCCAGATTGGCCTCCATGAAGATATGCGTCAGCATAGAGGTCGTCGTGGTTTTTCCATGTGTTCCGGAGACACAGACCGCGTTTTGATATGCCTGCATAATCACGCCCCAGGCCTGGGCGCGCTCAAAGACGGGAATGCCCTGTGCACGGGCGGCGGCAATTTCGGGGTTGTCATTGTGTGCCGCGGCGGTGCGGATAATGCAGTCGGCCCCTGCGATGTTCTCTGCACGGTGACCGATGCAGACGGGGATGCCCTGGTTCTCCAGGTCGGCGGTGGAGACGGAGCTATTCATATCAGAGCCGGTAATGGTCATGCCAATGCTGTGCAGCACAAGACCCAGCGGACGCATGGAGACGCCGCCGATGCCGACCAGATGGCAGTGCATCCCGGGCTTTAAATAATCGCGGATTTCAGAATGAGACTGCATGGAGGTTCCTCCAAAATGTCAAGTTTTAGGGAAAAGATTGCGATTCCCACGATCTCTCATTATAATACGAAGAAAAGAAGAACACAAGGATTATTTCGGACCTGTCCGTGTTAGTATCGGCGGAAATTGGAAGAATATTCGGAGAGAGGGGAATGGATGTGCAGATTTTAAAGGCCGCAGAGGAGATCCTGCATCGGCTGCAGCAAAACGGCTTTTGCAGTGTGCTGGTGGGCGGCTGTGTGCGGGATCTTCTGCTCGGACGCCCGGTGCACGACTGGGACATCGCTACGAGCGCCCGGCCGGAGCAGATCGCGCGGATCTTTGAAAAGACGGTCCTCACAGGCGCGCGGTTCGGAACTGTGACGGTTCTGCACGGCGGAGAACCGTTTGAAGTGACCTCTTTCCGCACGGACGGCGCCTATCTCGATGGCCGCAGGCCGGCGCAGGTGGTCTATGTCGACTCCCTGCAGCAGGACCTGGCCCGGCGGGACTTCACCATCAACGCCATGGCGCTGGATTTAGATGGGACAATCACAGATCCCTTTGGCGGCAGGCAGGACCTGGAGGCGCGGTGCATCCGGTGTGTAGGTGCGGCCAAGACGCGCTTTCAGGAGGACGGCCTGCGGATGCTGCGGGCCCTGCGGTTTTCTGCGCAGCTCGGTTTTTCCATTGCGCCGCAGACCGAGGCCTCCATCGCCGCCTGTGCGCCTTTGGCACAGCGGCTTTCGGCAGAGCGTGTCCGGGATGAGGTGGAAAAGACCATCTGTTCTCCCAGGCCGCAGGTGATCGGGCGATTCTTCGACTACGGCTTTTTACAGCGGTTCGGCGCCGAACGCCTCGGCTCTCTGCCCTGGACCAGACCGGATCGTATGTCCCGTTGGGCGGCGCTGCTATCCGCTGCGCCGGGGCTGAGCCTGCAGCAGCTCCGCCTGGAAAAGCGGCTGATTCACATCTGTTAAAACTGTATGCGGAGCAGGGGGAAGCATGCGCCCAAATTGCCGCCCAGATCGGCGGGGTGGAGGCGGCGTATCACCAGCTGGCGCAAGCGGGCAGGCTGTTGTCCCTGTCGGATCTGGCCGTCAGCGGCCGGGATCTCACCTGGCTGCACGGAGCCCAGGTCGGCCGCACACTTCAGGCCCTGCTGGCGCATGTGCAGCAGCAGCCGCAGGACAACAAACGCCAGATCCTGCTGGATCTGGCGAGGTCGCTGTAGGAGGGGCGCTTATTTCTCCGGCAATACAAAGCCATTCATGGTCATATAGGCCACATCGTTGCCCAAATTGTCGGAGATCTCAATTTTGAAAAAGTTGGTGGAGCGGCCGGACCGGATGGCACTGGCCTCTGCGTAGAGAATATCCCCCTTTGCCTGGGACAGATAGGTGATCTGGCCGCTGGTGGAGATGGCGGGCCGCTGGTCGAAGTTGGAGGCGATGGCATAGGCGTAATCGGCCAGGGTGAAGATGGCGCCGCCCATGGGAACGCCGAGACAGTTCATATGGTTGGGTCTCAGGCGCAGCATGCACTTTGCGTGGCCGGCAGAGGCCTCCAGAATTTCAACTCCCGTCGTCTGTGTGGCAAAGAGATCGGCGGAAAACTGCGCCTTGGCGCGCTCCAGATCGGTCATTCCAATTCCTCCTTCAAAAAAATCCGAAATGCGGTGGGAAGGGCGTACGCCTGCTGAAGCGCCTGGGGATAAACCCAGGTAAAGGCGTCGCTGGCGGTCCGGCAGAGAATCTCATAGCAGCACATATCCCACTCAATGTGGGTGAAGATATGGACCGCGTGGACAGACTTCACAAGCTCATAGGGGGAGAGCTGCATCTGCGCCGCCCGCTCCAGGGCCTGCTGCGCGCTGCACGCCCCAAGCTCGTTGGGAAGCTCCCACAGGCCGGCGAGAAGGCCCCTGGAGGGCCGTTTTTGCAGGGCAATGCGTCCGTCGCAGCGGAGCAGATACACGGTGCGCGGCTCAATCCGCCGCGCTTTTTTTGCGCTCTTGACCGGATAGAGCGTCTGCTGCCCGGCCTGCCGTGCACGGCACAGATCCGACAGAGGACACAGCAGGCACGCGGGGGCGCCATTCGGGCCGCAGACCGTTGCGCCCAGCTCCATGAGGCTCTGGGTGAAGTCACCGCAGGCGCCGGCGGGGTAGACGGACGATAGCTTCTGGGTGATATCCTTTCGCGTGGCGGGCAGGTCGATGGGGTCTGCCCGCGCGGTCAGGCGGGTGATGACACGCAGCACATTGCCGTCCACAGCGGGGGTGGGGAGATCAAAGCAGATGGAGCCGATGGCGCCCGCTGTATAGGGGCCGATTCCGGCAAGGCGCAGAATCTCGTCATGGGTGCGCGGAAACTGCCCGCCGTACTGCGTCACAATCTGCTGTGCCGCTTTTTTCAGATTGCGGACCCGGGTATAGTACCCGAGCCCCTCCCAGAGCTTGTGCAGCAGCTCGTCATCCGCCTGCGCCAAAGCGCCGATGGTGGGCAGGGCCTGCAGAAAGCGGGTGTAATAGGCCTTGACAGCCTCCACGCGGGTCTGCTGCAGCATGATCTCTGAGAGCCAGACATGGTAGGGATCCTGATCCGCCCGCCAGGGCAGATCCCGTTTGTTCTGACGATACCAGCCGAGCAGCCGGTCTGGCAATTGAAAATAGGGAAAGTCCTCCATTTATGACTTGGACTCCGTGTCCTGAGAGGCCGCATACAGATCCAACAGCGGCTGCGCCGAGCCGGTGAGCCGCTCTGCGGCGGCACGAATCGAGGCCCCCTCCTGGTCCGTCATCTTGCCGGGCTTGGCGTGACGCACCAGCCGGTAGAGAACCGCCAAATCGTTTTTGATCTGCCTCTGCTGGTCCTTGGGGAGCTGCTTTCCCACTGCGGCCAGCGCCTCTTCCGTCTTGCCGACCAAAATACTGCCGTCGTTGAGCGCCTCCACATTGGCCTTGCGGGCGTTGTCCTCCTGCTCATACTGGGCCGCGTTGCGGATCGCGGTTTGGATCTCGGCGTCGGACATGTTGGTGGAACCGGAGATGGTGATGCTCTGCTGTCGGCCTGTGGCCAGGTCGCGGGCGGAGACATTGACGATGCCGTTGGCGTCGATATCAAAGGTCACTTCGATCTGCGGCACACCGCGCATGGCGCGCTTAATGCCGCTCAGACGAAATTTTCCCAGACTCTTGTTGTCCTTGGCAAAGTGGCGCTCTCCCTGCAGTACATTGATCTCCACACCGGTCTGGAAGTTGGAAGCGGTGGTAAAGATCTTGGAGAAACGGGTGGGCAGGGTGGTGTTGCGGTCGATCAGCCGCGTGGCGATGCCGCCGACCGTCTCCACAGAAAGAGACAGGGGCGTCACATCCAGCAGCAGGATTCCCCCCTCTGCGGCATTGGCGCCGACCGCCACCTCGCCGCCCAGCGTGCCGCCCTGAATACAGGCGCCCAGCGCCACACACTCGTCGGGATTCAGATTCTTGCTGGGCTCTTTCCCGGTGATCTGCCGGACCTTGTCCTGTACGGCCGGAATCCGGGTGGAACCGCCCACAAGCAAAACCATGTTGAGGTCTGCCGCGCGCATCCCCGCATCCTGCAGCGCGGCCTGCACCGGCTGGGCCGTGCGCTCTACCAAAGACGCGGTGAGCTCGTCAAATTTCGAGCGTGTGAGGGCAATATCCATATGCACTGGCCCGCTTTTTCCCACCGCGATAAAGGGCAAGTTGACATTGGTGGAGGTGGCGGCAGAGAGCTCGATTTTTGCCTTTTCCGCAGCCTCCCGGACCCGCTGCATGGCCGCCAGATCCCGCGACAGATCCACGCGCTCAGTCCTGCGGAATTCCTCCAACAGATAGGCGGCGACGGCGGCGTCAAAATCGTCCCCGCCCAGATGATTGTCACCAGAGGTGGCCAGGACCTCAATCACCCCTTCTCCAATTTCGATGATGGAGACATCAAAGGTGCCTCCGCCCAGGTCGTAGACCATAATTTTTTGGGGGGTGCCGTGATCCAGGCCGTAGGCAAGCGCCGCAGCGGTGGGCTCATTGATGATGCGGCGGACATTGAGGCCGGCAATCTTGCCGGCATCCTTGGTGGCCTGCCGCTGCGCATCGGAAAAATAGGCGGGGACGGTGATCACCGCCTCCTCCACCGGCTCGCCCAGATAGGCCTCCGCATCCTGCTTGAGCCGCCGCAGAATGGCGGCGGAGATCTCCTGGGGGAGCATCTTTTTTCCATCAATACTCACCCGGTAATTGGTACCCATCTCTCGCTTGATCGAGCTGATGGTGCGGTCGGCGTTTGTGACGGCCTGCCGTTTGGCGGAAGCACCCACCAGGCGCTCACCGATTTTTGTAAAGGCGACCACAGAGGGCGTCGTCCGGTTGCCCTCCGCGTTTGGAATGATAGTGGGCTTGCCGCCCTCCATCACAGCCACACAGCTGTTCGTGGTGCCAAGATCAATTCCAATGATTTTTCCCATAAGTGGTCATGCCTCCTGCAATTGCGTTAACAGCAGAAAATCCAGCGGCCGCCGGCGCAAATCGGACATAACAGATTTGCGAAATAGCAGCCTGCACAGAGTGTACAAAGCGAACCGGGCGTCGCCTGAAAGGTCTGAAACCCACCATTCTGGCGATAGAAGGTGCCGCCGCTCTGAATCCGGCGGCGCACCTGCTCATACTCGATGTTGTCCGGATCCATCCGGAGCGCGGTCTCGATCATCTGGGTGGCGAGGATGCGGTTGCCGAGGCCATAGTTGGCAAGGGCGCTCAGATAATACCACTCCGCGGAGCGGTCCGCCTGGTCCATGCCGTCAAGCACATTGGCCGCATCCTGATAGGAGCCGAGGTTGATAAAGTGCCGGGCTGCCTGAAATTCCGTCGGCCCGGATTGGCCGCCCGGGCGCTGCTGGTTCTGGTATCCGCCGAAGCCGAAGTTTCGGAAAAAGTCCTCGTAGGGATTGCCGCTGCTGCCGCCATTGTAACCGCCGTACCCGGATCCGCCGCCATAGCCTCCATAGCCGCCCTGGGTGGGATCCTCCTGCGCCTTCTGCGGATTTTTGATCTGCTCGTAGGCGGCGTTGATCTCATTCATTTTTTTTGCAGCCACAGGGTCGTTGGGGTGCATATCGGGGTGGTACTGTTTTGCCAGACGGCGGTAAGCCTTTTTGATCTCGTCGTCAGACGCGTTTCGGGACACGCCCAATACCTCATAGGGATCTCTACTCAACGGGATCTCTCCTTTTTTTCTGTTCTTTCTGATAGAGCGCGGCGTGCAGCTTGGACCAGACGCCGGTATA
>JAHZEE010000048.1:0-2932 GCA_019421975.1 Clostridiales bacterium
ACCCTGCAACTTTGGGAATGGAGTTTTAGAATAGCGAGGCCCACCTGCTTTCACAGCGGGTGGGCCTTTTCGTATATGGCGGTACCCAAACACCTCTCAGTCAGCTGTCGCTGACAGCTCCCCTCAAGGGGAGCCTTTAGGGGGTGCGGAGCAGTCCGTAAAGCCTCCCCTTGAGGGGAGGTGGCATGGCGTTAGCCATGACGGAGAGGTGGCTCCCTCCGCACCCATCCCCCACTAAAAATCCATCTGCATGCGCGATTTTATTCTTGCATTTTAAGTGGTTTTATGGGAAGATAACAGTCAGGAAATTTACAAGGAAAAGAGTCTGATAACGCATGGCCTCACGCATTGTGGTCAAGGTTGGCACCTCCACGCTGACCCATCCCGGCGGCGGGATGAATTTTAAGAATATGGACCGGCTCGCCAGGGTATTGTCCGATGTGCGCAACGCCGGCAACGAGGTGGTGCTGGTCTCCTCCGGCGCCATCGGCTGCGGGTGCGGCAAGCTGCATATGGCCACCCGCCCCACGGCGCTCAGCCTCAAGCAGGCCGCAGCGGCCGTCGGCCAGTGCGAGCTTATGCACCTGTATGACAAGTTCTTCGGCGAGTACGGCGTTGTCACCGGCCAGATTCTGCTGAGCCGGGAGGATGTGGACCGGCCGGAGGTCAAGCAGAATCTCATCAACACCATCGACGCCCTGCTGGAGCTGGGCGTCATCCCGGTGGTCAACGAAAACGACTCGGTGAGCTGCGCCGAGATCAGCCCCACCCACACCACCTTCGGTGAAAACGACACCCTCTCGGCCGTGGTGGCGGGCATGTGCGGGGCGGACCTGCTGGTGCTGCTCTCCGACATTGACGGCCTGTACAGCACGGACCCCCACAAGGACCCGGACGCGCAGCTCATTCCGGTGGTGGAGGCGCTCACAGATGAAATTCTGGCCCTGGCCGGCGGCGCAGGCTCCGGTTTTGGCACCGGCGGCATGGTGACCAAGCTGGCGGCCGCCCGCATCGCCATGGAACAGGGCTTCGACATGGTCATTACCAACGGCGAGAACCCCGAAAATCTCTATTTTTTGGCCAAGGGCGGCCACATCGGCACACTGTTCCGCGGAAAGCGTGCCAACTGACCGCCGGCAAAGGAGGGAACCCCTATGACAGCACTGGAACAGCAGGGTGCGGCCGCCAGGCAGGCGGCGCGGGCCCTTGCAATTGCCGGAACCAATCTCAAAAGTCAAGCGCTGCACGCCATCGCAGACGCGCTGCAGATACACCAGGCGGACATTCTGGCGGCCAACGCCGCGGACTGTGACGCGGCCAGGGCGGCAGGCATCTCCCAGAGTCTGCTCGACCGGCTGCTCCTGACGCCGGACCGGATCGCGGGGATCGCCAAGGGCGTGCGGGAGGTGGCCGCGCTGCCGGACCCCATCGGCATTGTCAAAGAGATGCGGACCATGCCCAACGGCCTGACCATCGGCCGCAAGACGGTCCCGCTGGGCGTCATCGGCATCATCTATGAGGCCCGGCCCAATGTGACTGTGGATGCGGCCGCGCTGTGCCTCAAGGCCGGAAACGCCGTGATTCTGCGCGGCGGCAAGGAGGCCTTCCGCTCCAGCCAGGCCATGGCCGAGTGCATGCGGCAGGCCATCGCATCCGTGGGCCTGCCGGCCGACTGTGTGAGCTTGGTACAGGACACCAGCCGTGAGAGTGCCACGGCGCTCATGCAGCTCACAGACTATCTGGATGTACTCATCCCCCGCGGCGGCAAGGGACTCATCGAGTCTGTGGTCCAGAACGCCCGCGTACCGGTCATCGAGACCGGCTGGGGCAACTGCCATGTGTATGTGGAGCGGACCGCGGACCTCGTCATGGCATCTGAGATCATTCAGAACGCCAAGTGCTCCAGGCCGTCGGTGTGCAATGCGGCCGAGACGCTGCTGGTGGACCGGGCCATTGCCGGGGCCTTCCTGCCCCTTGCCAAAAGGAAGCTGGACGAATTCCACTGCCAGATTCGCGGCTGCGCAGAGACCTGCCGGATCCTGCCGGACGCCGTGCCGGCCGCGCCGGCCGACTGGGACACCGAGTACGGCGACTACATTTTGGCGGTCAAGGTGGTGGAGGGGCTGGACGAGGCCATCGCGCACATCACGGCCCACTCGTCGGGCCACTCGGAGTGCATCGTGACCTCCGACTACTTCGCCTCCACCCGCTTTATAAATGAAATCGACGCCGCGGCGGTCTATGTGAATGCCTCCACGCGCTTCACAGACGGCGGAGAATTTGGCCTGGGCGCAGAGATCGGCATCTCCACCCAGAAGCTCCACGCCCGCGGCCCCATGGGGCTTGAGCAGCTCACCTCCAGCAAATTCTTAGTCTACGGAACAGGGCAGGTGCGATAAATGGAGAAACTCAACGCGCTGATGGACGCCATGACCGCCTATATGGCGGGCGATCCGCGCCGGATTCAGCACTTTACCAAGGTCTGGGCCTACGCCCACTTCATCGGTATGGCCGAGGGGCTGGACGCGCACACCCAGTTTGTGCTGGAGGCCGCGGCCCTGACCCACGACATCGGGGTCAAGAACTCCGAACTCAAATACGGCTACAACAACGGCCAGACCCAGCAGGAGGAGGGCCCTGCCCCCGCCCGCGAGATGCTGACCGGCCTGGGCTTTGACGCAGCCGTCATCGACCGGGTGTGCTATCTGATCGCCCACCACCACACCTATACCGGGATCGACGGTCCCGACTACCAGATTTTGGTGGAAGCGGACTTCCTGGTAAACCTCTATGAGATGGGCAACGCTCCCACCGAGCACCTGCGCCAGACCACCTTCCGCACCCCGGCCACCCGCCACCTGCCAGACACCCAGCACGAAGGGCGCCCGCCACGCCCGCGAAGAACGCCGCCACGACAAACGCCAGCAGCTTA
>JAHZEE010000048.1:2942-9891 GCA_019421975.1 Clostridiales bacterium
ACCAAGAACGAAGGGAGCCTGTGAAGAATGCTCCTTGCAATCGATATCGGCAATACCAACATCGTCATCGGCTGCATCCGGGACGGAGAGATCCTCTTTGAAGCCCGGATCGCCACCAACCATCTTCAGACCTCGGATCAGTACGCAGTGGAGATCCGCAACATCCTCAAGCTCTTTGAGATGGATCTGCACAAGGTCCAGGACAGCATCATCTCCTCGGTGGTGCCGCCGGTCTTTAACTCCGTCTGCACCGCGATCATCAAGCTGACCCAGAAGCAGCCCATCGTGGTGGGCCCCGGGATCAAGACCGGGCTGGACATCCGCATGGACAATCCGGCCCAGGTGGGCAGCGACCTGATCGTCGACGCCGTGGCCGCCTTCCACGACTACCCCACGCCGCTCATCGTCATCGACATGGGCACCGCCACCACCATGTCCCTGGTGGGCCGCGGCAATGTGTATCTGGGCGGCCCCATTATTCCGGGCCTGCGGGTGTCGCTGGACGCGCTCTCATCGTCGGCGGCCCAGTTGTTCGGCATCAGCCTGGAAAAGCCCCGGCGGGGCACCGGAAAAAATACCATCGAGTGTATGCGCTCCGGCATTATGTACGGCCACGCGTCCATGATCGACGGCATGATTGACCGGATGCAGGAGGAACTGGGGGAGCCCATCGCCTCGGTCATCGCCACGGGCGGCACCTCTCAGTTCGTGGTGCCGCTGTGCAGGCACAAGATCATTTATGACAAGGATCTGCTGCTCAAGGGGCTGGCCATTCTCTACAACAATGAGCTTCAGCACACCGCGCGCAGCGAACGGAAATAGGAAACGCCCTCCGCCTGAAAGCGGAGGGCGTTTTTCATGATACCGCCAGATCTTGGGCGGTAAAATATTTGCGCATTGGATGGGCCAAAAGGGCGAAGATCACCAGGCACAGCACCATGTCGAGGCCCACATAGCTGCCGTTGTAGGCAGCTGAGTAGAGCCAGGGGTTGGTGAAGGTGGTGTTGAACAGCTGCTCCGGGGCGTAGATGCGGTAGATGGTGACGCCGCTGATGAAGTGAACCACGAAGCGCAGCACACAGCCCACCACCGTGGCCCAGAATACGCCGCCCTTTTTGCCCCTGAAGACGCCGGTGAAGCCGATGACGCCGTAGGCCAGGATGTAGTCGAGCAGCATGGAGGTCCAGCCCCAGGCGTAGGCGCCGTCGAAAATCAGCTGCAGCAGGCCGTAGGCGAAGCAGCAGATCAGACCCTTTCCCATGCCCCAGCGGACGCAGTAGAGAAACAGCGGCAGCATGCCGATACAGACTGCGCCGCCCTGGGGCAGCTCAAAGAGCTTGAGGTAGCCCAGGGCGGTTGCCAGGGCGACCATCACCGCGCCCTCTGTCAGTGCGCGCATCTGCAGATGGGACTTTGGTTGTCTTGTTTGCATTTTAACATTCCTCCCGAACAAAAAATCCGCACTGTCATCAAAAAGATGCAGAGCGGATGGGATTCGGAAGCTGCATCTTTCCCTACGCCGGT
Organism: Clostridiales bacterium; assembly: GCA_019421975.1. Lineage (GTDB taxonomy): Bacteria > Bacillota > Clostridia > Oscillospirales > Oscillospiraceae > CAKTFW01. Next base: position 4,467 of record JAHZEE010000048.1, read on the forward strand.
ACGAACCGGATCAGGTTTGCGGGTCAGAATCTCCATTGATTCAATCTCAGCCGGACAACCGGCCCCCCGAAGATACCTATGCGGTGTGGTTATTATAGCAGGTCCCCCTGGTATGGTCAAGCAATTTTTACAAAAAACCAGCATTTTTTTGTGCTTTTTCACCTGTTATAGAGGTACACCTCTCCCCCCTCCCGGAACGGTACGAGCATCCTCAGGGAGCTGTCGCCTGTCCCACAAAAAATAATAAAATTTAACTTGTGGGTCCAATCCTCCCATGTTAGAATGGGCTCACAGGGAGGTGCCATCGTGAAACGAAAGCTCATTGTTCCATCAATCATTGCAGGCGTCGTGATTCTGGCAGCCCTTGGCTTTCTGATCCCGTCTCTGATTGCGTTGGTGCAGATCCTGCGCGGTGGGCTGGGGGTTGGCATGGCGCTGACCATGCTGCTGCCGTTGCTGCTGCCGCTGGCCGTCATTGTGGGGGTCCTGCTCGCACTGCGGCAGCGCTGCCGTGAACTGAAAAAAGGGGAGATTGAAGATGCTGTTACTAAATATTGATTCCATTCCGGGCCGGCAGATCGAGGCGCTGGGGGTGGTCAAAGGCTCCATTGTCACCACCAAGAACTTCGGCAAGGACTTCATGGCCGGTATGAAGACCCTGGTGGGCGGCGAAATCAAGTCCTATACCGACATGTTAAACGAGGCCCGCGCCACTGCCACTGCCCGCATGGTGGAGGACGCCCAGTCTCTGGGGGCCGACGCGGTGATCAATCTGCGCTATGCCTCCGCAGCCGTCATGCAGGGCGCAGCCGAGGTCATCGCCTACGGCACCGCCGTGCGCTATCTGGACTGAAGATGGCCTCTACAGAATTGACGCTGCAGGATCTGACGGCGCTGCGCGCGGCGCTGGCACAGCAGGCGGACCGGATCGCACGCCGCAACCAGTTGGCCAGCATGCTGCAGAGCCTGCAGCGGGAGGCTGCACGGCTTGAGCAGCGGGCTATCCAGCTGCAGCAGACGCTGGCCAGGGAGGAGGCCGATGTGGAGCGGCTCAAAAAGATGTCCGCCACCGCCATCCTCTACACCATTCTCGGCAAAAAAGAGGCCAAATTTGACAAGGAGGCCCAGGAGGCGGCCGCGGCCCGCCTCAACTACACCGCCGCTGTACAGCAGCTGGAGGACACGCAGGCCCGCATCCAGACGGCCCAGCAGGAGCTGGATACACTCCAGGACGCCCAGGACCGGTACAATGCTCTGTTTGCACAGCTGCGTCAGCTGCTGCTGCGCCAGCCGGAGATGGCCGCGCAGCTGGCCCAGATGGAGCAGGCGCAGGCCGAGGCGCGCAGCCAGCTGCGGGAACTGGAGGAGGCCATCGGCGCTGGAAACGCGGCCCTTGGGCAGACGGCGGCAGTCCTGGACAGCCTCGGCAGCGCGGCAGGCTGGGGCACCTGGGACCTGCTGGGCGGCGGGCTGATCTCAGATCTCGCCAAGTACTCCCATCTGGACAGCGCACAGCAGAACACCCAGCAGCTGCAGGCTCTGCTCAGTCGGTTCCGCACAGAGCTGGCCGATGTGCACATGGCGCCGCAGCTGGGAGAGATTGCCCCCGGCGGGCTGCTGCAGTTCGTTGACATCTTCTTTGACAATCTTTTTGTCGACTGGGCGGTGCTCTCCCAGATCCACGACGCCCAGGCCCAGATGGAGCAGCTCCAGGCCCAGACCTCCGGCGGGCTGGAAAAGCTCAGCCGGCTGCGCGCCTACCGCCTGGAGGAGGCCTCCCGGCTCGACGGACAGATCACGGCGCTGATCGCAGGGCTATAAAAAAGCAGACAGGAAATCCTGTCTGCTTTTTTTCACGCCAGGTGCTGTGACACATAGGTGCGCAGGTCCTCAAAGCCTCCCTGCGGCACGCCGGTCAGATCCTGCTGCTGCCTGTTGATCAGGCAGTCAGTGAGCAGAAATGCCTCCATGCCCAGGTCGCGCACGCACAGGTCCTCTGTCACATCATTGCCCACCATCAGACACTCCGACGGTGCACGGCCGATGCTCTGTAAAATCTCGCGGTAGTAGGCCAGATTGGGCTTACAGGAGGTGGCGTTCTCATAGGTGGTAATCAGCGAGAAGTCCTCCGGCTGAAAGCCCGCCCAGCGCAGGCGGCTGTAGGTCGCCACCCGGGGAAAGATGGGGTTGGTGGCCAGCACCAGCTCACAGCCCTGCTCCTGCAGCCAGGATACCGTCTGCCGCGCCGCCGGATTCACACCCGTGGCCGCCTGTGCCTGCTGAAATTCCCTCTGATAGAAGGACTCAAACAGGGGCAGATCCTGCCGCGCCCGCTCGCCAAAGGTGTCTGCGAAGCAGTCCCAGAACACCGTCTCATTGCGCCTTTGGCCGCTGTTCTGTACCATGGCCCCCACGCCCTTCCACACAGCTTGCACCAGCTTCTCCGGTTCATAGCCGTGCGGCGCCATGGTATTTGCCAGCAAGCGCATATAGCAGGCCACAAAGGCGTCCTGATCCATGGGCAGCAGCGTCCCGTCCAGATCAAATAATATGGTTTTCATTCGTTTCCTCCCACTTTGCCGTCCCAGGCGGCCAGCACCTCCGGCCAGTCCGGCAGCGGCTGCTGAAGCCGCTCCTTCAAAAAGGATGGCTGTAAATTGGTCTCAGAGAGCGCTTCCAGCGGCACCCAGGCAAAGGGGATGTTGATGCCATCGGTGCTGTCGTGGAGCAGAAACTCCCCCGCGGGGTGCTCTGTCAGCCACGCAGGCAGAGCTGCCTGCACCAGATAGAAGAAGCAGATCTCATGGGTCCTGCGGCGGTAGAAGGCAGAGGTGAAAAAGTTCTCCACCACCCACAAAAGCCGCGGATTGGGGCAGTCGATGCGCAGCTCCTCGTGCAATTCGCGCCGGATGGTCGCCTCCGCCGGCTCATGCAGCTGCACCCGGCCGCCCGGCAAAAATTGATACCCGGCGTCCGGCACATCCCGTGACAGCAGCACCCGATCCCGCCAGAGCAGGATTGCCGCGGTCCGGACATTGAAGCGGTCCCCACCGGGGTAAAAGGTCAAATTCTGTTCCAAGTGCTTCCCCGCCTTTCTCAGAAAGCGTAGCAGAAAACGGCGCAAATGTAAAGCTTCCCTTTCCGGCAAAAACATGGTACAATCTACATACCCAAAATAACCATCACACAGGAGGGGTCAACATGAAAGCAAAGGGCGCATTTCTCTTTGTCGGCGGCGGCGTGGACAAGGAGACCGCAAAATCCGTGATTGAGAGCAAATATATGGACCTGTATGTGGCAGGCTGCAAGAACTATGCCGAGGCAGAGGAGATTGCCAGGGCTCTGGCAGCCGACGGCTGCATGATGATCGAGCTCTGTGCCGGCTTCGGCGCCGAAGGTGTGGCCCGGATCCAGAAGGCCGTCGGACCAGAGGTCGCAGTGGGCGTTGTGCGGTTTGCCAATCACCCCGCGATGAAATTTAAGACCGGCGACGAGCTGTTCGCCTGATTGTACAAAAACGGTATGGCGTCTGCCATACCGTTTTTTCTTTAGGGATTGTCCGGCACCTTCCGGATGACGGTTCGGTAGATCCGCAGGAAGAACAACATGCAGATCACCAGGGCCACGCACTCCGCCAGCGGCAGAGCCCACCAGACCAGCGTCAGGCCGCCCAGTCTGGAGAAGAGGTAGGCCAGCGGGAGCAGCACGCCTAGCTGCCGCAGCAGCGAGACAATCAGTCCATAAAAGCCGTTGCCCAATGCCTGGAACACGGTGATACAGACGATATCCACGCCTGCGAACAGGTAGACCAGACTCATGATCCGCAGGGCCGGAATTCCGATCTCCAGCATGTTGTCAGAGGGGGAGAACATCCCCAGCAGCAACCCCGGCATCAACTGAAACACGGCCAGCCCAATCAGCATCAATATCACCGCATAGAGCACACTCAGCTTGATGGTCTTGACCATACGGCTGCGCTTGCCCGCGCCATAGTTATAGGCGACAATGGGCACCATGCCGTTGTTGAGACCGAAAATCGGCATCAGGATAAAGCTCTCCAGCTTATAGAACGCGCCCCAGACGGTGGAGGCCGTCGCCGTAAAGGGGATCAAAATCATGTTCATGCCAAAGTACATCACAGAGCCAACCGCCTGCATCAGAATAGAGGCAGCACCGACCCGGTAGATCTCACCGATAATCCTGAGGTTGGGGCGCACCCGGCGAAAATGGATCTCCACCTCATGGTTCCGCTTTTTGTTGAGGATCAGCGCCAAAATCGCCGCGATGATCTGGCCCATCACCGTGGCGATGGCCGCACCCGCGGTCCCCATTGCCGGCAGGCCGAACCAACCGAAAATAAAAATCGGGTCAAAGATAATGTTGATGATCGCGCCCACACCCTGCGTAAACATCGTATAGAGGGTATAGCCACAGGCCTGCAGCACCCGCTCAAAGATCAGCTGGGCATAGATCCCGAAGGAAAAAATACAGACAATCGATAAGTAGTCGACGCCATACTGGATGATCAGCGGGTCATCCGTCTGTGCGGCAAAAAAGGGACGCGACAAAAAGATGCCCACAAGCAGAAAAACCACATAGGACACCAGCGCCAAAAAAATACCATTGTGCGCCGCCCGCTCTGCCTGCGCCTTGTCTTTGCAGCCCAAGGAGCGGGACAAAATTGCGTTGACACCGACGCCTGTGCCCGTGCCAAAGGCGATCAGCAGCGCCTGAATGGGGAACGCCAGGGAGACAGCCGTCAGGGCCTCCTCACAGATCATACTGACAAAGATACTGTCTACAATGTTGTAGAGCGCCTGCACCAGCATGGAGACCATCATCGGCACCGCCATATTGAGCAGCAGCTTGTTGACTGGCATGACGCCCATCTTGTTCTCTTGGATTCTCGCTTCTTCCATAACTCTGATTCTACCATCCTTCTTTACATTTCATCAATTTCTCACCGGGCAGGCCGCAACGGCCATACTCAAAAAGAAACGGGGGTAGCTATTGCTACCCCCGCTCACTGTGTTGGCATTACCTATTTTCCCGTGCAGTCTCCCGCAAAGTATTTTCGGCACATACGAGCTTAACTTCTGTGTTCGATATGGGAACAGGTGGACCCTCGTAGTAATCAACACCAACTATGTTGTCAGATGACCAACAACAAAATTATAGCAGATAATCTGACAAAGTCAAGTATTATCTTTCAGGGATGTACCCTGAAAACCGAACATAGAGGGAAAGAGGAACAAGGAGAAAGCGGATGAGCCTGCATTGTAGGTCAAGCCCTCGGGCTATTAGTATCGGTCAGCTAACACATTACTGTGCTTACACCTCCGACCTATCAACGATGTAGTCTACATCGACCCTTACTCCATTTCTGGATGGGAGATCTTATCTTAGGGGGAGTTTCACGCTTAGA
>JAHZEE010000049.1:0-4791 GCA_019421975.1 Clostridiales bacterium
TGCTGGAGGCAGACAGCACGATTGCAACTGCGGAGTCCTGCACAGGCGGCTGGATTGGTAAGCGGCTGACAGACATCCCGGGGAGCTCTGCGGCGTTTTATGGCGGCGTCATCTCCTATACCAATGCGGTCAAGCAGCGGGTGCTGCAGGTGCCGGAGCAGATCCTGCGGCAGTACGGCGCGGTCTCAGAGCCTGTGGCAGCGGCGATGGCCGAGGGGGTCCGGACCCTGATGGGGACAGATTTTGGCCTTTCGACCACCGGCGTGGCCGGGCCGGGCAGCGATGAGATGGGAAACCCGGTGGGACTGGTCTACATTGCGCTGGCCACGGCCTGCGGTACCCGGTGCCGGAAGCTGCGCCTGACCGGAGATCGGGAGCAGGTGCGGCGCCAGGCTGTGGAGTGCGCGCTGCAGCTGGCGCTGTCCTTCCTCGAAGAGAGCGCGGAATAAAAAAGCGCCGGGCGTTTCATCGAACGCCCGGCGCTTTTTTATGTTCTTATCTCAGCCCGTGTAAGTCGGATCATAGTTGACAATGACCTGACGGCCGGTGAGCGCAGAGACATCCGTGATGGGATTGGAAAAGGCGTTGACCTTTACAAGATTCTGGCAGGAGGCGAGCGGCGCCAGAGAGGAGATCTGGTTGTAGTCCACATCCACATTGTTGAGCTGCATCAGCTTGGAGAGCCCGGAGACATCGGTCAGCGCGTTGTTGTTGGCGCTGAAGTTCTGCATGGGACACGCCTCGGAGAAGGTCGGAAGGCTTGTAATCTGGTTGTGGTTGAGCGTCAGATCCGTCAGCGCTGTGCAGCTCACAAGCGCGGAGATGTCGCTGATTTGATTGTTGGAAAGATCCAGCACGGTCAGTGCCGTGCAGCTTCCAAGCGCCTCGACACTGGTGATGGCATTGTTGGTGGCGGAGAGAACCGACAGCGCTTTGAGCTCCTTGACGGGATCCAGCGTGCTGATGGAGCAGTTGTCAACACGAAGCTCCTCCAACTGTGTACAGGATTGGAGCGGCGCAAGCGAGGCAATGGCATTCTGTGAGAGATTGAGACGCCTCAGCGCCTTGAGATCCGAGAGGGCGCTGAGCTCTGTCACAGCGTTGCTCTGCAAAGACAGCTGCTCCAATGCGCTCAGGCCGCTCAAGGGCTTGAGATCTCCGATGCTGTTGCCGGAAAGATCCAGTGTCTGCAGGGTGGTGCAGTTGGTCAAAAAGCTCACAGTGGAGATGCCGCAGTTGGACAGATTCAGGGTTTTCAGGTTGGGCAGGGTACCGATGGCCTCCAGCGCGGCGCTGTTCAGGCTGCTCCCGGACAGATTCAGCGTCTGCAGTGCGGTCAGGTTTCCGAGGCCCGTCCAGTCCATGGCGGCAAAATTGTTGGCGGTCAGCGTCTCCAGTCCGATAAATAAGGACAGGTCCTCCAGCGTCTGGGTCTCGGCCGGCAGCGTCATCTCTGTGATGGTCCAGACCTCGTCGGAATAGATTGTGTCGGTATCCGATTTCTGCAGGGCGGTGCGGACAAAGGCCTCCAGCGCCGGATCGGCAAACTGGACCTCCTCCACCACGCCGCCGATGGTATAGCCGGCCTGGGAGATCTCACTGACCAGCCCGTCGTCTGAGACGACGACAGCGGTGACGGTTGTCTCACCGTTGGGCAGGGTGATGGGATCCTGATAGGGGCCGTCTGCAATGGACGGAAACTCCGCGCCGGTCGACAGATAGGGGGTGCCGCTGGAGTAGGAGACCGCCACGGTGATGTAGGTGTTGTAATATCCGCTCTCTGGCTGGATCACGGGCGCTTCGGGCCGCAGGTCATTGAGTGCCTGCCGGACGGACTCGTCTGCAATGGAGGAGAGCATTTTGGAGGCATCGAGCAGCTTGTCCTGCTCCACATACGCCTTGGAAAGCGCGGCGTAAAGCGCGGTGCTGTCCGGGTTTTCAGCGATGGCGCTCACCAGCGTGTACTCCACCTTGGTGTAATTTCCCTCGGCCCGATAGGACTCGGCCAGCGCAAGTGCTGTATCCACATTCTGCGGATCCAGGCGGAAGGCATAGGTATAATAGTCAGCGGCGCGGCTGTAGCGTCCCTTCTCATAGGCCTTGGCGCCGCGTTCAGCGTAATACTCAGCGGTAAAATCCGTGCGATAGTATAAAAAAAACCATGCACAGCCAGCCAGTACGATCAGAACCAGCAGGATGGGCAAGCCGATTTTCAAGACTTTTTTCATGGAATCTCCCCGTTCAGACAGAATTCGAATGGTTTCATTATATTCCGCCAGACGGGAGAAGTCAAGAAAACGAAACCTGCACCCGGTTACAGGGTGCAGGTTTTCTCATCGCCCAGAAAGACAAATCTCGGTGTGGCGCGGCCCTCGACAAGAACCGTCTCATTCCACATGGCGGCCGGACGCACCCAGATCCCCCGCGCACCATAGAGCGCCTGGTAGACCACCATTGGCTCGAGTGTCTCGGAGTGCGTGGCGACGGCCAGGACGAGATACTCGTTTCCCTTGAAATGCCGGTAACGGCCCAGTCGAATTTTGTCCATTGCAGCTTCCTCCCTGTGATGCCGAATTTTTTTCATTATGCCAGTTGAAAAAAAGAATGTCAACGCATCATATTCGGCCAATTGCCCGCATATGGATAGGATAGCGCAGGGCGCGCAGTGTTGTTACGAAAGAGGAGGAGAACGATGGAGTGGATATCATTTTTGTATATGGTGCGGATTACCCTGGAGTGTGCAGGTGTTTTGCGGTGTTCGACTGGCCCGGTACAGCAGCTGGGCGATCAGACGGACCATCTGCGGGCACGGCTCAAAGAGGTGTGCCATGGCATTATCGGCTGATTTCTGCCTGCAAAGAGACGGCGTCTATCTGGATGTCAGCGTCCAGATGACAGAGCAGGTCGTGGCAATCTACGGCGGCAGCCGCCGCGAACAGGCGGCTGCGCTTCAGTGCCTGGAGGGGGCGCGCCGGCCGGATCGGGGACGGATTGTCGTCAACGGAACTGTCTGGTACGACTCCAGCCTGCGCCGGTATTTACCGCGCCGCCAGCGCAGCGTCCGGCATCTGATGGGCGAAAAGGTGCAGGGGAAAAGGCGGGCGCGGGAGTGGATTACGCCGTACCTGCAGAAAAAGGAGGCCCATGCCGAGACACTCGTGGCGCACCTGCAGCTTTCAGAGCTGCTGGACAGGCCCTTTGAACAGCTCACGCGTCTAGAGCAGTTCCGGCTGCAGCTCGCCCACTGCATTGTGCAGGAGCCGGACCTGCTCTTGCTGGAGGAGACCGATCTGTCGCAGGACGAGGATCTGCGTCTGCAGCAGGAGCTGCTGCTCGTGGAGGCGCTGCCCCTCTATGAGGGGACCGTTGTGTTCTCCGCCATGACCCGCGGCGCCGTCTACCGCCTCTGCCAGAGCCTGTGTGTGATGCAGTATGGCCGCCTGGACCAGCAGTTTGGGGTGCGGGAGCTGTTTGAGCGGCCTGAGACAGTGGCCGCCTGCCGGTTGGCGGGGTATCGCAATCTGACCTCCATACAGCGCCTGGACGACACCCATGTCTTTGTGCCCGCATGGAATGCGGTGCTGCGGATGGGATATGTGCCGCAGGACGCGTTTTATCTCGGCATCCACCCGAGGGCCTGCCGGCTCTCCGAGGGACCGGGGGAAAATGTCCTGCCGTGTACCGTGCGGCACAAGCTCGAACAGATGGATGCTGTGACGGTCGTGGCACAGCCGGAGGGCGGGCGGCAGACCCAGGTGGTGCTGGAGGTTCCAAAACAGCAGTGGCACGATGCGCAGTCCCTGTATGTCCGGATGCCGCCGGGCGCGCTGCTTCCGCTCCATTGACCGTGTGCAAAAAGACCCTGGTGACAACCGGGGTCTTTTGCGGTATAGTAGAGGTATTCTGAGGATAGAAACGGAAGTCTGACATGCAGAAAATTATGATTGTAGAGGATGACCGCACCTTAAACCGCGGGATAGCACTGGCGCTGCAGACACCGCAGCGTCAGCTTTTCAATGCCTTTGACCTGGACACAGCCCGCCGCCAGCTGGAGCAGACAGCGCTGGATCTGGTCATTTTGGATTTAAATTTGCCGGATGGAAACGGTCTGACGCTGCTGCGGCAGCTTCGGGCGCAATCCCAGGTTCCGGTCATCCTGCTGACGGCCAACGACCTGGAGGCAGATGTGGTGGAGGGCCTGGCTGCCGGCGCGGACGACTATGTGACCAAGCCGTTCAGTCTGGCCATTCTTCGCGCCAGAGTGGCGGTGCAGCTGCGAAAACAGCAGCAGATTGGAGTCTATGAAGAGGGCGTATGTATCTTCGATTTTGCAAAGCAGCAATTTCTCGTGGATGAGGAGCCGGTGGCGCTGAGCCGCACGGAGCAGCGCCTGCTGCAGATCCTTCTGGAGAACCGCGGGACCACGGTTCCGCGGGAGCGGCTGCTGTCCTATGTCTGGCCGGATGGGACGGAGTTTGTGGAGGAGAACGCCCTGTCGGTCGCGGTTGCGCGGCTGCGCGGCAAGCTGAAAGGCCGCGGCGTGATCCGCACCATCTATGGCATTGGCTATTGCTGGGAGGGAGTGCAGTCCAAATGACAGCTTTGGCCTGGGGCATTGTGGCCGCGGTGGCTGCGGCGGCATTGGCATGGGGGCTCTGGCGGGCCGGACGGGAGCGGCGAAGGATGCGCCGGCTTTCGGCGATGCTGGAGGCGGCCATTGCGGGGCGCGATCTGGGGACACAGTATGATGAGTCCGTCTGCTCTGCGCTGGAGCAGCAGATGGAGCGCTTT
>JAHZEE010000049.1:4801-9680 GCA_019421975.1 Clostridiales bacterium
GAGCGCCCACCAGCTGGCGGAGCGCAGGCTGGAGACAGAGCAGGCTCAGATTCGGACCCTGATTGCGGACATCTCCCACCAGACAAAAACGCCGATTGCAAATCTGCTGCTCTATACACAGCTGCTTCAGGAGCAGCCGCTGGAGCCGGAGGGCCGGGCCTCGCTGGAGCAGATCGAGGCGCAGGTCAAAAAGCTGCAGTTCCTCATCGACGCGCTGGTCAAGATGTCCCGGCTGGAGAGCGGGATTTTGTCTCTGCACCCCCAAGCTGCGCCGGTACAGCCGCTGTTGGAGAAGGTGGCGCAGCAATTTGAGTCCCTTGCAGAGCAAAAACAGATCTCGCTGCGCTGGGAGCCGACAGTGCTCGTCGCGCAGTTTGACTCCAAATGGACGCTGGAGGCGCTGGGGAATTTGGTGGACAATGCAATCAAGTACACCCCGGCAGGCGGCACGGTTCACCTGCGGGCTGAGCCGCTGGAGCTGTTTTGCAGGCTGGATGTGACAGACACCGGCATTGGCATCGCGGAGGCAGAATACAGCAAGATTTTTTCCCGGTTTTACCGCGCCCAGCAGGTGGCAAACGAGCCGGGCGTCGGCATTGGCCTGTATCTGGCGCGGGAGATCCTCACCGCGGAGGGCGGGTATCTGCGCGTCCGTTCCAAGCCCGGCGCGGGGAGCTGCTTCTCCCTCTTTCTTCCACGCGCACAGTGTGCAGAGCACCCGTAAGCAAGCGGCTTACGGGTGCTTTTTTAGGAGATATTGAGCCTTTGCCGTATCTGGCGCAGGGTGACGCGATAGACCACAAGGATCAGGGCCGCAATGAAGAGCAGGATTGCAAAACAGGTGCCAAGCGCCGCGAGCTCTGAGGTCGTGATGCGATTGTCGTTTGCAAACAGGATCATGGAGTAGAGCAGGTACATGGCGCTCATGCCCACAATACTTGGGACTGCAAATACCCGCGAGGCCTGGCTGCGTACCTCCCTGCGCAGATAGGCAGGGGAGGCCCCCAGCCGCTGCAGATCGTCGAACACATAGCGATTGTTGAGCGCAACGGTGATGCAGCGTGTGTAGCAGATGATGAGCGCAGACATCAGGCAGATGATCGCAATAAACAGGAACATCATCAAAAAGACCGCTGTGGTGCGCAAAAAGTCGTTTTGATTCAGGATTCGGAAGTCCGGCATATAGGTCCAGTAGAGCCGGAAATCCGACGAATCCGGCGTGTCAAAGCTGAGCTTGGTCATCTCGTCGGTATCGCCCCAGTACACCTCGCCGTGGGTGTCACACCAGATTTTCTGTACCCGGTCGTAGTAGGTTCCGATGGCACAGCTGTCATCCATGGCGTCCACAAGGGTGTGAAACAGGTCGTCGGCAAACGCATAGCTGTCCTCCCCATCGACATTGAAAAAGACCAGTCGCTCGCTCCAGGCGGGGCTGATCCCCTGTGAGATGGCGCTGTAGTCGGCGTCGTCGAGCACATACATCTGCTTGCCGGAGAGGGGGTCATAGTGCAGATAGCCGCCAAACGCAACTGAAAGGGTCTGCCCCGTGGTCATGTTGGTGAGAAGGCCGAAATCTGTAGGCGTGCGGAAGGAGGCGACCTCCTCCTGGTCCAAAATGGCCTGGAAGGTGCCGGCGGGGACATCCGCCTGCACACCGGTCATCTGTGTAAAGGCGGACTCGGAGAGAAAGCGCGCCTCGCCAAGCAGCTGGCGGTATTCATAGCGGTATCGGTTGTCATCGCCCTCAATGGACATCTCACCGTCAATGGCCAGGTTCAAAAAGGTCGTCTCATGCCAGTCTTTCAGCTGCAGGCCGTAGGAACCGGCAAGCTGCATCACTACCGCCTGATCGGGCACGCGGGTCTGGTCCAGCGGATAGTGCATGACATAGTCGTAGGGCGCAGACTGGGTGGTGATCGCCTGTGAGGTCGCAAGGACGGGAATATAGAAGATACCGAAGCAGCCGCCGGCAATCAGGACGGTGACCACCAGCATATTGTTGACGGTCTGCCGGCCCTGAAACTTCATCATACTCCGGGCGATGAGGCCGCGGTAGGGGTGACGGCGCGTCCGGTGCCAGCCGCGCACCACCGTGTGCAGCAGAATCAGGTAGAGGCCGGCCAATGAGAAGAGATAGAAGCCATTGAGCCAGATGGGCGGATAGATGACCTCAAAGACGCTGCACCATATGCTGCCTGCATAGTATCCGGAGATGGCGCCGAAGAGCAGCAGGACAATGCCGAGCGGGCCGTACCAGGGCTTGACATCCCGGATTGGCTCATTCAGATGGGCCTCCTGGATGACATCCATGATATTGGTCCGGCGCAGATAGCGCTGGGCCAGCAGGAGTGCTGCTGCCAGCACGATGAGCAAAAAGACGGCAGAGACAGCCAAGCAGCGCAGATCGAATTGCAGCAGCATCTCGGCGCTGTCCACCAAAAAAAGCCGAAAAACGCGCCAGATCAGCCAGGCGAAGGGGATGCCGGCCGCCATACCGGCCAGTGAAGCGGCGCCGCCCAGCACCGTGAGCTCTGTGCAGAGGCTCCGCTGCAGCTGCCGGCGGCTGGCGCCAAGCGCCAGCAGAAGCCCAAGATCCCGGGATTTGGTGCGGAAAAACAGACTGGCGGCGTAGATGGTAAAGACCACGCTGCCGGTACAGGCCAGCGCAAAGATGGCATAGACCTGCTTCAAGCTGTCGCCGCCCTCCGGGAAGATCGTGCGCACGGTGGGCGAGAAGATCATGGCGGAAAAGGCCGTGATGAGCATCATGGCCACGAAGGTGCAGACCAGATAGAGCGTGTAGTTTTTCCGGTTGGCACGCCGCAGCTTGGAAAATACATCCTGCATCCCCATCATTGCGCATCACCACTCATTTCCTTGATGGCCTCGAGCAGCGTGTCGTGAAACGCGCGCCGGTCTTCCGTCTTGTGCAGCTGCCGGTGGATCTGTCCGTCCTTCAGCAGAATGACGCGGTCACAGAACGAGGCGGAGAAGCTGTCGTGGGTGACCATAAAGAGGGTGGCAGAGAGGGCGCTGCGCGCCTGCAAAAAGGCGTCGATGACAGCGCGGCTGGACTTGGAGTCCAGATTGCCTGTGGGCTCGTCGGCCAAAATCAGCAGCGGCTCATTGATCAGCGCCCGCGCGACAGCGGCGCGCTGGCGCTCGCCGCCCGAGATCTCGGCGGGGTATTTTTGCTCGATCTGCTGGATGCCGAACAGTTCGCACAGCTCCTCGGCCATGGCCTCCGCCTCAGAGCCGGCGTCGCCCCGGATGATCCGGGGCAGGAGAATGTTCTCCCGCACACTCAGACCGTCGAGCAGCATGAAGTCCTGAAATACAAAGCCCAGGCTCTCATTGCGGATTTTGGAGAGGCTTGTCTCGGACAGGCCGCGCAGCGACTGCCCGCCGAGGGTGATGGTGCCCGCCTCAAAGGGAATATAGCAGGAGATGCAGTTGAGAAGCGTGGACTTCCCAGAGCCGGAGGGGCCCATCACAGCGACAAACTCACCCTTTGCAACGCTGAAGCTCAGCCCCTTGAGCACATCGTATTTGGCAGAGCCGACGGTATAGGATTTATATAGATTTTTGACATAGAGCATGGTTCCGACCACCTTTCTGAGACCAGTATCGCACAGCTACAGCGTCAGGAAAGGGAGAACACCATGATCAGAATTGGAATTTGCGACGACGACAGCCGCGCCCGGGATGCACTGCGGTGGAGTCTGGAGCGTCAGATGGACGCGGACGGCGAGCAGATTATCTATGATTTTTCCAGCGGCGAGGGTGTGGTACAATGGCTGAAAAAGCACCCGGGGCAGATGGATCTGCTCTTTTTGGATGTGGAGATGGAGCCATGCTCCGGCCTGGAGGCCGCGCGTCAGATCCGACAGTTCAATGAGACGCTGTGGATTGTGTTTGTGACTGGGTTTGCAGACTTTGTCTTTGAGGGCTACAGAGTCCAGGCGCTGGACTATCTGCTGAAACCGGTGGAGGAGGCGCGGCTGGCGGAGGTTTTGACCCGGGTGCGCAGGGCCTTGGCCCAGGGGCAGGACCGCTGCCTGACCATCCGCAACACGGAGGGGGTCTACCGGCTGAATCTGGAGGAGATTTTATACTGTTACAGTGACCGGCGAAAGGTCATGGTGGTGCTGGAGCGGCAAAAGATCGGGTTTTATGGGAAGCTGGACGAGCTGGAAGCGCGGCTGGGGCGCAGCTTTGTGCGCATCCATCAGCGGTATCTGGTGCGGGCAGCTGCGGTGGACTACATTGGGGCAGACGCGGTCCGGATTCAGGGCCAGTCGCTGCCCATCAGCCGCTCTATGCGCCAGCAGGCCACGCGGCTGCTGGCCAGGGTCGTACTGGGAGAAGAAAACGCATGATGTTCGTAGTGGCGTGTATCTGGTTTGTAGCGGTGTGCACATGTGCATACTGCTGCATGCGGAGCCTGAACTGTATGGTACCGGTGCGTCCGGGCTGGTGGAGGCGGGGGCTTCTGTTCGCTGCCTGCTGGGTGAGCTGCGCTATGGTCATCTTTGTTGGCGACTTGGCCAATCTGCCGCCCGCCATCCTCATATTTATGGCAGCCATCTGGATCTGCTGCGGCGGCGCGGGCTTGCAGCGGATCACCATCGGCCTGATGCTGGCCTGCACCATCTTTTCCTTCAACGGTCTCCTCGATACCTACGGCCTGCCCATCGCCCAGGACTGGCAATATCGTACGCTGGAGTGGCTGCTGCGGGCGGGATTCTGGCTGGGGTTTTATCTCTTTTTGCGGCGAACCCCGCTGCCGCGGGATTATGTTTTAGCTCCAAAGTACTGGAAGCTTTTGCTGCTTTTGACCATTACGCCGCTGGGGATTGTCCTCTCGGTGGTCGCGCTG
>JAHZEE010000005.1:0-13996 GCA_019421975.1 Clostridiales bacterium
ATGACCACATCCGCAGGCCCCGGGTATTCCATTGGATCCGCGTAGACCGGAAAATCAGAGTGCTTTTCCGGGTGCAGATCGATGCCGGCGACGACCTTGATCTCCGCCTCCTGCCGGCAGAGTGCGGCCACGACCTGGCCCATACGGCCATTACAGCCGGAAATCACGAGATGAATCATGGTATTCTGTCCACCCATTTCTTTTGTGGTATTTGGTTCTTACAGAAGGCCCAAATGCGACATGGCGGCCTTCAGAGTCTCCAGGTTGTGCGGCTCCATCTCGCACAGGGGCAGACGCAGCTCCCCGGCGTCCTTGCCCATCAGATTGAGCGCCGTCTTGACCGGAATGGGGTTGACCTCCACAAACAGCGCGTCGATGAGCTCCATCAGCTGACACTGCATGGCGCCGCCCGTTTGGTAGTCTCCCGCCAGGCAGGCGTGGGCCAATGCCGCCGTCTGCGCGGGGATTACATTGGCCATGACCGAGATGACGCCCTTTCCGCCCAGCGCGGTGATGGGGGCGATCTGATCGTCGTTTCCGGACCAGACCGAGAAATCCTCCCCACAGGCGGCGATGGTTCTGGCCACCTGCGCCATATTGCCGCAGGCCTCCTTGACGCCGTTCATCAGCGGATGACGGCTCAGCTCCACATAGCTGGGAACCGTCAGGCTGAACCCGGTCCGGCTCGGGACATTGTAGACAATTGCGGGGAGTTTGGCCTGCTCGACGATGGTTTGGAAGTGGGCAATGGCCCCCTTCTGCGTGCACTTGTTGTAGTAGGGCGTCACCAGCAGCAGACCGTCTGCGCCGGCCTTGGCCGCGGCGAGACTGAGCTCGGCCGCGTGCGCGGTGTTGTTGCTGCCGGTTCCGGCGATGACCGGAACCCGGTGATTGACATAGCCGATGGTGTGGGCAATGCACTGCACATGCTCCTGCTGCGTCATGGTGGACGGCTCACCGGTGGTGCCGCAGATGACGATGGCGTCCGTGCCGTTGTCCAGCTGGAATTGCAGCAGCTCTTCGAGCTTATCATAGTCCACGGCGCCGTTGTGGAACGGCGTGCAGATGGCGACGGCAGAGCCGACAAATAGAGGCTGTTTACGCATAGCAATCGCTCCTTATTTCGATTCTATATAGCCCTCTGCGCACAGCAGCTCCGCCAGCAGCGTCGCGCCGCCCGCGGCCCCGCGCAGGGTGTTGTGGGAGAGGCAGACAAATTTCAGATCATATTGCGTATCTGTCCGCAGCCGGCCGACGGAGACGGCCATGCCGCCCTCCAGATTGCGCTGGAGCCGGGTCTGCGGCATATCATGTTCCTCAAAGTAGTGCAGAAACTGTTTGGGCGCATGGGGCAGGTTCAGCTCCTGCGGGCGGCCCCGATAGCTGCGCCACAGCGCCTTGATCTCCTCCAGATCCGGTCTGCGGGAGAAGGAGGCAAAGACCGCCGCCATATGCCCGTTGGAGATGGGGACCCGCAGGCACTGGGCCGTGATGGCCGGATGCTCGGTGGGAACGATCTGCCCGTTCTGGATGCTGCCCCAGATCTTGAGCGGCTCCTGCTCCGACTTCTCCTCCTCGCCGCCGATATAGGGGATCACATTGTCCACCATCTCCGGCCAGGTCTCAAAGGTCTTTCCGGCGCCGGAGATGGCCTGGTAAGTACAGACAAGGACCTGGTTGAGCCCGTAGACATCCTTGATCGGGTGCAGCGCCGGCACATAGCTCTGCAGCGAGCAGTTGGATTTGACCGCGATAAAGCCCCGTCTGGTGCCGAGCCGGCGGCGCTGCGATTCGATGATCTGCAGATGCTGGCTGTTGATCTCGGGGATCACCATGGGCACATCCGGGGTGAACCGGTGGGCGGAATTGTTGGAGACCACGGGACACTCCAGCCTGGCATATGCCTCCTCCAACGCCCGGATCTCCTCTTTTTTCATATCGACCGCGCAGAAGACAAAATCGACCTGCTCCGCGATGCGCTTTGCATCTGCGACCGCGTCGAGCACCACAATGGATTTGGCCCAGTCGGGCAGGGGGGTCTCCATGGCCCAGCGGCTTCCGATGGCCTGCTCATAGGTCTTTCCCGCCGAACGGCTGCTGGCGGCCAGCACAACCGTCTCAAACCAGGGGTGCTGATCGGTCAGCGTAATGAATCGCTGGCCAACCATGCCGGTTGCGCCAATGATGCCAACTCTGTATTTCTTCATCTTCAATTACGCTCCTCTTCGATAGATTCAATCACTGTGCTTTTGCGTAAAAAATGAGCCGACTGGTTGAAATACCGGTCGGCTTTGTAATATAATGTCGGTAATGCGCGAAGCAATCCTCAAAATATTGCAAAGCAGAACAGCGCTCCATCCAGTCCTGGATGACAGTCGGCAGGTTTTTCACCATGCCGCCCAGACAGCATGTGTCCGACCACCTGCAATCTTCGGCGGACAGCCCTTTCGACAGCGGCGCAAATGGATGATTCGGAATCCACGCCGCGGCTAATCTTGCTGTCCGCACCTCTATCCTGCGTTTTTTGCTATTTTAGCACATCGTGGGATCGCTGTCAATTATACGACCACCTGATTTTGTTCTACACGGAGGAAATTCCATGCCGCACGCAACTCTGAAATTCGCAGGGCCGGCCGGCCGGCTTGCCGTCCTTTGTTTCAGCTCTATGCTTCTCATCTGCCTGCTGGCGCTGCCGGCCAGGGCCGCCGACAGCGGCTCTGCACTGCGTGTGGGGCTGTTTTATGGTTCCAGTGCGCTTCCCACGGCCAATCTCGCCAACGAGGTGGGAAGCGGATATGCCTTCGGCTATTATGCGCGTCCGGGCCAGTTTACCGCCCTGGGGCAGACGGCGCAGGAGAAAATCACCATCTGCAAGGACAGGAATCTCTATGTATCGGGCGGAAGCTACTATGAGACGCCGACGGTGGGTGACTATACGCTTCTGGGGGCGTACCATCTGCAGCTGCAGCAGACCTATGACAGCTTTGACGCGGCGCAGCAGGCCGCTTCCGGATATCCCGGCGGCTTTCCAGCCTATGTGGAAGGGCGCTATGTTGTGCGCTTTGAATACTATTCCTCCGCATCAAACGCCTCGGAGGATGCAGAGAACTATTCCAATGTCACCGTGGTCGGCGGAAGCGACACCTGCTATACGGTGACGATCACCGGAACCAACCAGATCCTGTTTGAATTTGACAACGGAAGCGGCAATTACCTTGCAGTTCAGCCCCAATCGGGCGGCGCAAAGGCCCAGACCTGGTTCAAGGGGTATCAGTACTATGGCGGCTTTGAGTACTGCCGCAGGACGGGCGGGGATCTGACCGTCATCAACCATGTGGATCTGGACGACTATGTGGCGGGGGTCCTGCCCTATGAGATGAGCGCCTCCTGGCCGCTGGAGACCCTGAAGGCCGGCGCCGTGGCCGCCCGCACCTATGCGCTCAATACTGCGCGGCACCAGTCGCTGGGGTTTGATGTCTGCACCAGTACCGACTGCCAGGTCTATCACGGCGTCTACACCGGCGCGTCCAGCTCCAATATCACGCGGGCCGCCTCTGAGACAGCAGGGGAGTGCCTCTATTATAATGGATCGCTGATCGATGCGGTCTACCACTCCGCGGACGGCGGCGCGACGGAGTCGAGCCTCAACACCTGGGGGACGGACCATCCGTATCTCGTGGGGAAACAGGACCCCTATGAGACGCAGGTCCAGCATCCCTCCAGCAGCTGGCAGTATGAGATCTCCGGAGATCAGATGACGCAGATGCTGCAAAGCGCAGGCTACGACTGTCAGCAGATTGTCCAGGTCCAGATCACGGAGTTTACCGCGATGGGGAATGTCAACGCCATCGTGCTGACAGACGCGGCGGGGCAGAGCTTCCGGTTCACCAAGGACGATGTGCGCATCTTTCAGAGGATTGACGGCGTCACCTATTTCAGCCGCCGCTTTACCGTGACGGCGCCGGGACAGTCTGTCGGCGGAACCGGCGGCAGCTATTCTGTCTACGACGGGACGGAGACCTCGCAGCACGACACCCTCTATGCCATCACGGCAGACGGCGTCGAGGCGGTGTCCGGCGGCATCAGCGTGATCACAGACTCCGGCACACAGCAGCTGTCCGGCGCCGGGACGGGGCAGAATCACACCGGCGACACCTGGCTGTTTACCGGCTCCGGCTATGGGCACAATGTGGGCATGAGCCAGTACGGCGCCTACGCCATGGGGACGCAGGGATATACATATGAGGACATTCTGACATTCTACTATACGGGTGTCACAATTCGATAGGAGCGGATCGTGTGAAGACAAGTGATTTTTATTATGACCTGCCGCAGGAGCTGATCGCGCAGACGCCGCTGGAGCGGCGCGACGCGTCCCGGCTGCTGGTGATGGACCGTGAGACCGGCGCATTGGAGCACCGCCATTTTTATGAGCTCCCGGCGCTGCTCAATCCGGGCGACTGCCTGGTGCTGAACGACTCCCGGGTTTTGCCCGCCCGGCTGCTGGGCCACCGGGTTCCATCCGGCGGCGCAGTGGAGGTGCTGCTGCTGAAAGATCAGGGGGACGGCGTGTGGGAGTGCCTCACCAAGCCCGGCAGAAAAACAAGGCCCGGCACAGAGCTCTCCTTTGGAGACGGCGCGCTGCGCGCGACGGTCGTCGCAGACAGCCAGGACGGCAACAAGCTGGTGCAGTTTCACTACACCGGCATTTTTCTGGAGGTGCTGGAGCGGCTGGGCAAGATGCCGCTGCCGCCCTACATCAAAGAGGAGCTGGCCGACGGGGACCGCTATCAGACGGTCTACGCCCGGCAAAACGGCTCCGCTGCGGCGCCGACGGCCGGGCTGCACTTCACCCAGGCGCTGCTTCAGGCCATCGCCGAGAAGGGCGTCGGCATTGCAAAAATCACGCTGCATGTGGGGCTTGGCACCTTTCGGCCCGTCAAGGCCGAGGAGATCACCGACCACCACATGCACGCGGAATTCTGCATGATTTCGGCCGAGAGCGCGGCGCTGCTCAACCAAACCAGAGCCTCCGGCGGGCGCATCATCTGTGTGGGGACCACCTCCTGCCGGACGCTGGAGTCCTTCGTCTCGGCAGACGGCACCTTCACAGAGAAGTCCGGCTGGACGGATATCTTTATCTATCCCGGCTATCAGTTCAAGGCGATGGACGCGCTCATCACCAACTTTCATCTGCCGGAGAGCACCCTTGTGATGCTGGTCTCCGCCTTTGCCGGCCGGGAGCATGTGCTCCACGCCTACGAGCAGGCGGTGCAGGCGCGCTACCGGTTTTTCAGCTTCGGCGACGCGATGATGATTCGATAAAAGGGGAGAGAACATGTTTGAAGTGATCAAAACAGAGGGCGCGGCGCGGCGCGGCGTCTTTACCACCAGCCACGGCACGGTGCAGACGCCGGTCTTTATGAATGTGGCCACACAGGCCGCGATCAAGGGCGGGCTCAGCGCGGCGGATCTGCAGCAGATCGGCTGTCAGGTGGCGCTCTCCAACACCTATCATCTGCACCTGCGGCCCGGCGACGCGCTCATCCGGGAGCTTGGCGGCCTGCACAGGTTCATGACCTGGGACCGCCCCATTCTCACCGACAGCGGCGGATTTCAGGTGTTCTCCCTGGCGCAGCTGCGGAAGATCCGGGAGGAGGGGGTCACCTTTGCCTCCCACATCGACGGCCACCGCGTGTTTATGGGGCCGGAGCAGAGTATGCAGATTCAGTCCAACCTGGGCTCCGATATCGCCATGGCCTTTGACGAGTGCATTGAAAATCCGTCGCCGCGGGACTATGTCCAGCAGTCCTGCGCGCGCACCTTCCGCTGGCTGGAGCGCTGCAAGCGGGAGCTGGACCGGCTCAACGGCCTGGAGCAGACGGTGAACCCCAGCCAGGTGCTCTTTGGCATCAACCAGGGCGGCACCTACCCGGATCTGCGGATTGCGCACATGCGGCAGATTGCCTCGCTGGACCTGGCGGGGTATGCCATCGGCGGCCTCGCCGTCGGCGAGCCGACGGAGGTCATGTATGAGATCATCGAGGCGGTGGAGCCGCACATGCCCAAGGACCGGCCCCGCTATCTGATGGGGGTCGGAACGCCCAGCAACATCCTCGAGGCCGTGGCCCGGGGCGTGGACTTTTTCGACTGCGTGCTGCCGGCGCGCAACGCCCGGCACGCGCGGCTCTTCACCTGGGACGGCGCCATCAATCTGAAAAATGCCAGGTATGAACGAGACGAGGGCCCCATCGACGGGCAGTGTGACTGCCCGGTCTGCCGCAGGTACTCCAGGGCCTATCTGCACCACCTGTTCAAGGCCGGCGAGATGCTGGCCATGCGGCTGTCCGTGATGCACAATCTCTATTTTTACAACCAGCTGATGCAGAAGATCCGCGACGCACTGGAGCAGGGAACCTTCGAGCAATTCCGCGCCGCCTACAGCGAGCGCCTGGGACGGAAAATTTAATTGATTCTATTCTTGCTTTTCCAGCTGATTCCAGATATAATGGACTCACTGCATGATTTCAAAACTTGAAAGGAAGAAGTGACATGGATAATACAACCTCAACCATATTGATGATTGTTGTCATGATTTTCATCTTCTATTACTTCTTGATTCGGCCCGAAAACAAGAAGAAAAAAGATCTTGAAAAAATGCGCAATGATCTGAAGGTTGGAGATAAAATTACGACAATCGGCGGCATTGTGGGCACTGTCTGCCACATCACAGACAGCCGGATTGTCATCGAGACAAGCTCCGACCGCGTGAGAGTGGAGCTGAGACGGCCATGGAGGCCCAGAAGGAGCTGGAGGCCAGCCAGCCCCAGAAGAAGAAGGGCCTGTTTGGCCGCCGCTGATCATACCGCTGAAAATCGGACAAGCAGTGCTTGTCCGATTTTATTTTTGGTTCTGCTCCGTGAAAGACAGGCATAGGCTGTACCACCATGGAGGAGGAATGTGAAATGGCACAGACGGAATTCTCTGCAAAACAGATGGGAAAACAGGCGCTGGTATTTGGGATCAGCACCCTGATCGTGACTTTTTTGCTCAGCTGCATCGCCGGTCTGCTCACCGCAGGCGGGCTCCTGCCGGAGTCTGCACTGCAGATCCTGTCGGCAGTCATTCTCTGCATCTGCGTGTTTGCCGGCAGCTTTCTGGCCGCAAAGGCGGCGCCGGGAAAAAAGCTGATCGTCGCCCTGCTGGTGGCGGTGGTCTACTGGGCCGTGCCGGCCGTCTTTTCGGTCGCGGCCTATGAACAGTCCCTGACCGGGATCCTTCTGCGGGCGGCCTGGGTGTTCGGCGTGGCGCTGGTGGCGGGATTTCTCGCTTCCGCGCGGAAAAAACGCAGGAAATATTGAAAAGAGGGAAATCCTGTGCTATACTGAAGAAAATCGAGAAGGAGGGATCGACCCATGAATCATATTAAGACGCTCAACGGCGCGACCCTGAAGAGCAGCGCGGCAAAGGGCGGCTGCGGAGAATGCCAGACTTCCTGCCAGTCTGCCTGCAAAACCTCTTGCACCGTTGCCAATCAGAAGTGCGAGAACCGCAACAAGTAATCTGCGGACCTGATTCGTACCAAATTACGGGAGGGGGAGACCCCCTCCCGTTTTATCTGTCAAAATACGGAGGAAACCGAAATGGTACATACTTTTTCCGCGCTGGGCTGTAAAATTGCAGTGGATGTCAACAGCGGAGCCGTCCACATTCTGGACGATGTGAGCTATGCGCTTCTGCAGGCCGCAGGGGAGCGGCCGGAGCGGATGCCCGTGCTGGATGGATATGAGATTGAGACCTGCCGCGCAGCCTGGGCGGAGCTCATGGAGCTGAAGGAGCAGGGACTGCTGTACACGGACGACGACTATGTCAATCCCGCCATGGCCATTGTGAAAAACGCGCCGGTCAAGGCGCTCTGCCTGCATGTGAGCCACGACTGCAATCTGCGCTGCAAATACTGTTTTGCCTCGACCGGCGACTTTGGAACCGGCCGCAAGACCATGCCCCCGGAGATCGCGAAAAAGGCCATCGACTTTGTCATCGAAAAGTCCGGCGCACGCCAAAACATCGAGGTGGATTTCTTCGGCGGCGAGCCGCTGATGGCCATGGAGACAGTCCGGCAGACGGTCGACTATGCCAGAAGCATCGAAAAGCAGCACAAAAAGCACTTCCGCTTCACCATCACCACCAACGGCGTCGGCCTCAACGATGAGAACATCGAATACATCAACCGGGAGATGGCAAACTGCGTGCTCTCCCTCGACGGCCGTCCGGAGGTCAACGACAAAAACCGCGTCACGCCTGCCGGCGGCGGCAGCTACGATATCATCCTGCCGAAGTTTCAGAAGCTGCTGCAGTCGAGAGGGAAGGACAGGGACTACTATGTCCGCGGCACCTTCACGCGGGACAACCTGGACTTTGCCGAGGATGTGCTGCACATCGCCGACCAGGGGTTCGACAGCGTGTCGGTGGAGCCCGTCGTCTCAGAGCCAGGCGCCCCCTACAGCCTGCGGGAGGAGGATCTGCCCCAAATCTTTGCAGAGTATGAGCGGCTGGCAGAGCAGATGCTGAAGCGAAACGATTTCAACTTTTTCCACTTCAATGTGGACCTCAGTCAGGGCCCCTGCGTCATCAAGCGGATGCGCGGCTGCGGCGCGGGCTGCGAGTATGTGGCCATCACGCCGGAAGGGGACATCTATCCCTGCCATCAGTTTGTGGGCAATCTCGATTACCGCCTCGGGAATCTCTCGGACGGCACCTTTGACATGTCCATCTCCGACCGGTTCTCCGCCCTCAACATTTACACCCGCGAGGACTGCAAACACTGCTGGGCCAGATTCTACTGCTCCGGCGGCTGCTCGGCCTCCAATCTGCTGGTCAACGGGGACATCGCAAAGCCCCACTTCGTCGGCTGCGAGATGGAGCGGAAGCGTCTGGAATGCGCAATTGCAATGAAGGCGATCGAGGCTTGCAGGGAATCGTAAGGCTTTTGCAAGTATGCAAGAATTTTGATTCAAACTTGCAAAACAACATTTAGTCCTGCAACAGCCAGCCATCACCAAATATTGTGGTTTTTACGCCGCGGCAGCTGCCGCGGCGTTTTCTCTTGTTTCATAGTTTACATAACTCTATTTACATAATATTTTTGCATAAAATATATTTTTTGGAAAATTCCGCTGCAAGTCTTGATATTTCTAAGGGAATCAGTTATATTATGTTTGTCTCAACTGGAAAAATTGTAGAGATTGCATAATTATTTAATCGCGTCTTTCAAATCTGAATTTTGTGATTCTGGCACGCCCCCGCGCAGCTCAGCGCCTGAAATTCGGAAAGAGAGGCTGCGTTTTTTGCTTTTTATCTGCATGATTCCATATGTTGTACTTCATTTTGCAATTTACACTGCATCTTGTATTGCGGCTGCTTTTTGGGACAAAGAGAGATTGAGAGATAGGAAGTTAACAGAGCAATGGCGGATTATGTCCAGTGCTATGAGCACTATCTGGCTGATGAAAAACACGCTTCGACGAATACGCAGAACTCCTATCTGCGGGATATTCGGCAGTTTGCGTCATATCTGACCTCAGTCCGCGCCCTGTCCATTCCGGAGGTCACACGGGAGACGGTCTGTACCTATCTGTCCTGGCTCACGGACCGTGGAAAATCCCCGGCCACGATTTCCAGATGTATGGCCTCTCTGAAGAGCTTCTTTGCATTTCTGGTCATGAACGGCGATATCCAGGAGAACCCGGTGCATGATATCCATGCGGTCAAGGCCGAGAAGAAGCTGCCGCAGATTCTGACCGGCCCAGAGGTGGAGCTGCTGCTCTCCCAGCCCAGCTGCACCGACATGAAGGGCTACCGGGACAAGGCGATGCTGGAGCTCCTGTATGCCACCGGCATCCGGGTCACGGAGCTGATCTCACTGGATCTGTCTGATGTCAGCCTGTCCGGCGGCTTCATCCGGTGTGTCAGCAAGGGAAAGGAGCGGATCATTCCGCTTTATCCCGGCGCGATCCATGCCCTTGGCGTCTATGTCAATGAGATCCGTCCCAACATGATCGCCACCAACGAGGAGCAGGCCCTCTTTGTCAACATCAGCGGCGAGCGGATGTCGCGTCAGGGCTTCTGGAAAATCATCAAATACTACCAGGAGAAGGCCAAAATCGACAAGGACATCACCCCACATACGCTCCGCCACAGCTTTGCGACCCATCTGCTGGAAAATGGGGCGGATCTGCACTCCATTCAGGAGATGCTTGGACATAGTGATATCTCGTCAACGCAGATCTACACGCAGCTGGTCAAGCAGCATCTGAAGGCAGTCTATAATAAGTATCATCCGAAGGCTTAACAAAAGGGGCGCACCCACGGGTGCGCCCCTTTTGATCACAAATAGGGTTTCATCTGTTCAATATTGTGCAGCTCCGTGTCCAGCAGCCGCTGGCTCAGCGCCTCGACGCGCCCATCCTGCCCGTGATACTGGTGGCGGTTCTGAATGCTCTTGATCATGCCCTTTGTATTTCCCTCAATCATCATCTCTGCGATTTTGGAAGTGGAGCCCTCCTGGCGGGCCTTGAATTTGCTCGCCATCCTGGCGCAGCAGGTGGCCATGCCGGACGGATCCTTTTTCTTGCCGCCGATCTGTTTGAGCAGGCTGTCCGCCTCCTGGCGGATCGTTTGGTACTCCGCCAGCTGCTGCCGCAGTGCGGCGCAGAAGCGGGCGTCCTCCGCCTCCGGAATGACGCTCTCAATGCCGATCTGCCCCATCTGTACGGTGTTGCGGATGGTGTTGAGCATTTCACAGTCACGAATCATATGGAACATCACCTCAAGGGAATTATAACCGGCCCTCAAAAAAACATACAGATTTCGCAATTCCGGTAAAGCAAAAAATGCGCCGCACAAGAAGTGCGGCGCATTTTCTTTCACACAGCTCAGGCATAGGCGCCTGTGTAGTCAATCATCATCAAGTCCAGATTTGCAAAATCCGTGTCCACAGCGGTGTAGACATTGTCATTCAGCTCCAGCTTCATCACGACCGACTGGCCGTCCTCATAGCCGAGGTCGGGGAGCAGTCCCTCCAAAAGGGAGAGAATGGCGGTCGCATACTGCGCGTCGAGCGCGTTGTAGGTCTCATCTGTCATGCTGGCAATCTCTTCATCTGTGAATCCCGCCGTGAGATCGCTCCAGACCGTGGCGATCTCATCCATTGCAGAGAGCTGCTGGATGATATCAATGGGGTAGACCGTGATATCAACGGTGTAGTCGCCGCTCTTCATCAGCGTCGCGCTGTTGACGGTGTAATTGCTCTTGGCATAGATCTGCTCGATCAGGCTCTCAGCATAGTCGATCACTTCCTCCGGCATACTCTCGACATCGTAGACCCCGATATAGTTCAGCAGATAGAGCGCCTCGGCGGAGACATTCTGCACATGCGTCTCAGAGGCCTCCTCCGATGTCATGTCCATCAGCTCCAGATAGTCCTCGTTGTATTGGCCGCGATAGGCCGCATCCAGCTCTCCTTGTACATAGGTGACAGCGTCGTCTGCCGTCACGCCGCCCAGCCCGCAGGCTGAGAGGGAAACGGCCATGGCGCCCACAACCGCCAGCACAATCCATCTCTTAAACTTTTTCATCATCTCTTAATTCCTTCCCCAGTCAATGTTGCAACGGGTCGAAAAATCAAATTTCCCGCCTCGTCTTTTTCCATTATAGTGATGGTCAAGCCTGGAAGTCAAGCGACTTATCAGCGTATTTCAAACAAAAATCCCCGCGGTCCCATCTCTAGAACCGCGGGGAAATGCGCCAGGATCAGCTGAGCGCCGCCAGGGAGGCCGAGATGCTGGAAGCGCCCGGCATGGTGACGCCGTCAGCACTCTGGAGGACAAACTGATAGGTGGTCTCCGCCTCCAAATTCTCCAGCGTGCAGCTGGCAGCGCCGTCGGCCGGCAGGGAAATCTGCTGAACCGGGGTGGACGCCCCCTCCGGCGTGACCAGCAGCACCATATCGCAGGGCGTTGACGGCTCTTCCCAGGTCCACTGCAGTGTGATACTCTGGCCGGAGGCCGTGGCGTCAAAGCCGGAGATGGCGCCGTCCGGGACGGCGGCCACAACCACACTGGGCGACGCCATACCGACACAGCTGACGGAAAAGGTATAGGTCCTTCCGGCCTCCAGCCCCTGGACGGTGAAGGAACAGGTCTCGCCGGCGTGGGGCATATTTTCGGCGGTGACGCTCTGCGCCTTGCCCGCCTCATCCTCGTAGGAGACGGTCCAGATGGAGGTGTCGGCCCCGGAATAGGTCCACTCCAGCGTCATGGAATCCCGCTGCGCTGCGGCTGCGTGGACCGACACCTCTGTCACACTCTCCAGCGTCGTGCCGGAGCAGGTGAGGGTGCCGCTGAGATTGTAGTCCTGGACATTCTGCAGGGTAAAGGTGTACGCTGTCGCAGGTGTGAGGCCCGTAATGCGGGCACTGTGGCCGGAGAAGTTGACCGTCCGCGGCGCCTCCTGCTCCGAGGTGATCTCCAGGCTCCAGGTGATGGGCTCCGGCCCGCTGGCTGTGAGCGACAGCTCCGCCCCGTTCTCATACATCTCGTTGACATCAAAGCTCAGGATTTCCGTCAGGCCAAGCGTGGACACAGTGAGGGTGTTGGTGCCGCGGATGCTGCGGCCTTTGGCCGACTCCACGGTGATGGTATACGGCGTGTTGCTGGACAGGCCCTCAAAGGTGGCCGTGTGATCTGCGCCCGGCACGGCGGAAAAGGTATTGCCATATGCGTCCGCGCAGGTGAGCAGCAGCGCCTCCGGCTTGGCGCTTGTCTCCACGGAGACTGTGATGGAGTCCACCTCGCGCTGCGCAGTCTCAAGTGAATAGATTTCGACCGGAAGATGAAAATAGTAGAGGAGCGCCGCAGCCAGGATTGCCACAACCACCGCAATGGAGGCGATCAGCACCGCGGTCTTTCGCCTTCCGCCCCCGGAGGCCTTCTGGGGATCGGCAGAGGCCGGCGGTTCTGCAGGCGGCAGCTCCGGCTCCGGTTCCGGCGCCTCATCTGCTTCAGACGCCCCGTCCGGCGGCGTCTCTGGTGCCTCCTCCGGCGGCGCCTCTTTGGGAATGGGGGACAGATGCGCCACAAAGTCCTCCTGCAGCTGAGAAACATCTGCAAACCGGACCGGCTCTACGACCTCCTCCAGGGCCTCCTGCGTCAGCAGGCTGTCCGGGTCAGAGATGATCGGCGGAACAATCAGCAGATCATCAATCTGGTTGCGCTCCAGATAGTCCGTCAGGACCTGCCTGAACTCCTCCGGTGTGTGATAGCGGTCCTCCGGCTCAAAGGCGCAGGCCTTTAAAATGATTGCGGAGAGCTCATAGTCTGCATAGATCGGCACCGGGAGCTCCGTGCCGGAAATGCGCTTTTTCTCCGCCGCGCTCGTCGTCGTCTGTTCATCGACAAACGGCCCGTGGTTGCCATTGAAGATCCGGTACAAAATCATGCCGATGCTGTAGATGTCGGCCGTCTCATTGAGGCTGTTCAGAGGGTCTGAAAACTCCGGGGCAGAGTAGGCGCAGAACTGGTTGTCCGGCATCGCGGAAAACGCAAGCTCACTGATTTGGACAAACCCCAGATCTCCCAACACAAAATGGCCGGCGCTGTTGAGAAAAATATTGGAGGGCTTCACATTGTAATTCAGAAGCCCAACCGATCGAAGCGCCCCGGCGGAGTTGCAAAGGTCAATGGCAAGCTGAACCGCCCGCAGCTGCGTCATCGCATTTTCTTCCAGATAAGTACCCAGGCTCACCATCGGTGTGCAGATGAGGTAGACATCGTAGCCGATTTCCTGCTCTTTTTCGTCGATTTGAATGTCGTCGTAGAGGCGAAGCGACGGATTGCCCCGCAGCGGCTTTGTGAGATCCAGCTCTCTCTGATACGCCTCTGCAAGATTTTTATAATAGTCCTTTGCCTCAGGCTCCTCCTGAAGTGCGCCGGAGAAG
>JAHZEE010000005.1:14012-14992 GCA_019421975.1 Clostridiales bacterium
TAATAGAAGGGTACGCCCAGTTGCATTCTCTGTGACATGATAGGTTGTACTGCCAACACCGCTGCCAATCAGAGCGGAGAATGTATATAAATCAGCAAATGGCGCACGCAAAGTCGGAAAGACCATCTGTAGACACCACCCAATATAAAAAGGATGTGCCTATTTTATGATATTTTGTGAAAAAAAGCAACCTAATAAAAGAGATTATGTTTACCCGTTGGATTTTTTCAGATTCTGTGTTATAATAAGCCAAATTCTGTCGCGCTTATTTTTAAAATACGATTTAGGAAAATAACAGGGAGGATTTTCCCAATGGATGAAATCAAAGTGTGTGCCTACTGTGGAACAGAGTATCCTTCCGCGCGTCCAAGCTGTCCGCTGTGCGGCATGAATGACGCGGAGGCCCACAGGGCAAGGGAGGAGGCCGGCTTCGATGCGGACCTGCCAAAGGCGGCCTCTGCCGCACCGGCGCAGCCGGCGGCCGATGGCCGACGCAGCCGGCGGAAAAAGGGCGGTGCACGGGTCGCAAAAAAGCCGCGGGGGAAGGATCGGATCCCAACCTGGATGACCGTTTTAATCTGCATCATTCTTTCAATTGCGCTCTTTATCGGCATCGTGTTTGCCGTGACCTCTATTCGCTCCATGATCCGCGAAAAAACGCCGACACTGCCGGAGGACAACCAGGGGGCAGTTTCGCTGCCCGGCCAGGAGGATCAGACGACCGGGGATCAGACGCCGGAGGATGATCCCACAACGCCGGACGACACCACGCCGACCGTCGGGTCCGACGATCCCCAGACGCCGGAGCCGGATTCGACCGACGCCGACGCGGTGCTGTGCACCAATCTCAGCATCAACTACTCCGATGTCACGCTGAAGGAGGCCGGGGAGTCGTTCACCATCACGCCGCGCGTGCTGCCGGAGGACTGCACCGAGCAGGTCGTCTGGTCCAGCTCCGATCCCGCCATCTGCGCCGTGGG
>JAHZEE010000005.1:15002-17028 GCA_019421975.1 Clostridiales bacterium
CTCCTGCATTGTCCGCTGCGACTTTGCACACACAGGGGCGGGCACGGTTTCCGCCGCCGGGGACTACGCTTTGAGCAGCACGGACTTCACACTGTTCTCCGCCGGTGAGACGGCGGCGCTGCAAGTGTCCGGTGCATCGGGAAAAACCATCACCTGGTCCAGCTCCAACGCAGCCGTTGCCTCTGTGAGTGGCAGCGGGACCGTACAGGCGGTCGGCCCCGGTACCGCGACGATCACGGCGACGGTGGACGGCACGACGCTCTCGTGCATTGTGCGGTGCAGCTTCAGCGCCTCCAGCTCCAGTGGCGCCGCCACACCGCCCGCGGGCACGACGGAGACCGCCGGCTCCTACAGCCTGAGCAGCACCGATGTGACCATCAGTCCGGGCGAGAGCTTCACCCTCTCGGTCCTGGACGCCTCCGGCAACGCCGCCTCCGGCGCCAGCTACGGCACCTCCAACGCCGCCGTCTGCACGGCAAACGGCAGCAGCATCACGGGACTTGCCAGCGGCACCGCCACCGTCACTGTGAGCGTCGGCGGCCAGCAGCTCTCCTGCATTGTGCGCGTAAAATAAAATAAAAAAGAGGCAGGATCTGTGTCCTGCCTCTTTTTTAGGATTAAGAATGGGATTCTTCCTTGCTGTGGTCGTTATTCTTTCGGAACAGCAGGGAGATGCACCACAGACCGGCCAACCCGACCAGCGTGTAAATCACGCGGCTGAACCCAGCGGCCTGGCCGCCGAAAATCCACGCAACCAGATCAAACTGGAAAATCCCAATCAGGCCCCAGTTGATGGCGCCGATGATTGCCAGCAGTAGCGATACTGTATCCATTGACTCTCCTCCATTATAATGAACTTGGTTTGATGGTAGTAGTATGGACCCGGTTTTTCAAATCTATTCAATAAAACTACATTTTTTTCCGTTTTCTCTGTGCCTGCTGGAAATTCCTCCACGGAGGTGTTTTCTTTTCGGCCAAAATATTGTATGATACATGTATTCTGTAGCAATCATCACGCGACTAGGAAGAAGGGCATTTGATGAAATACATTTTGATCATCGGCGACGGCATGGCCGACAATCCGGTCCCGGAGTTGGGCGGAAAGACGCCGCTGGAGGCCGCCAAAAAACCACATATGGACGCACTGGCCGCACGGGGGATACTGGGCAGCGTGCTGACCGTCCCCAAAAACCAGGTGCCCGGCAGCGACACTGCCATTTTATCCATTTTTGGCTGCGATCCCAACCTGTATTACACCGGCAGAAGCCCCCTGGAGGCCGCAGGCAGCGGCGTGCGCCTGCATCCCGGCGATGTCAGCTACCGCTGCAACATGATCTGCCTGGAGGACGCTGAGGTCCCGTTTGCAGAAAAGCGGATTCTGTCCCACTCCGCCGGCTCCATCGACGGGGATACCTCCATTGCACTCATCACCTGGCTGTTCCAGGAGCCGGAGTTCCGCGCCGCGGCCGAGGCGGCCGGCATGCGCATTGAGCCAAGCCCCTCGTTCCGCCACATCGCGGTTCAGGCGGGCGCGGACATCGAAGGGTTCGTGGCAGCCCCGCCCCACGACCATCTGGGAGAGGTCATCGGCACCTTCCCGCTGCACGGCAATGAAAACGCCGACAGGCTCTGGGCCCTGATGGAGCTGGCCCACCGAAAGCTCGACCACCATCCCCTCAACGAGGCGAGAAGGCAGGCCGGAAAGCTGCCCGCCAACGGCATCTGGTTCTGGGCGGAGGGAACCGCGGTCAAGCTTCCGAGCTTCGCCGAGGCCTATCATCACAGCGGTTCTGTGATCTCCGCCGTGCCGCTGGTCCACGGCATCGGCGCGCTGACCGGGCTCAAGCGGGTCACCGTCGAAGGTGCGACCGGTGAAAACGACACCAACTTTGAGGGAAAGGTGCAGGCCGCCTACGAGGCGCTCAGGGCGGGAGACGACTTCGTCTGCGTCCACATCGAGGCGCCCGACGAGGCCACGCACAACGGAAATCTGGCCCACAAGCTGGAGGCCATTGAATTTTTGGAT
>JAHZEE010000005.1:17038-20709 GCA_019421975.1 Clostridiales bacterium
GTGGCGCCGTTGACGCAGAAGCTGGAGGCGGACCACATGGACTATCGGATTCTGATGCTGTCCGACCACAAGACGCTGATGTCCACGCGGGGGCACGACGGCGACCCGGTGCCGTTCGTGATCTACGACAGTACCCGCGATACCCACGCCGGCAGGCCCTACACAGAGGCCTGCGGGCTGCAGGGCCCCTATATCGATCAGGGGACCAAGCTGATGGATTTGCTGTTTGGAGGAGAGAATCATGTCTAACCAGTGCTTTTTACCGGCAGAAATTCTGCTGCCCAACCCGTCTGTCCCCATGCAGACCTGGGCCGTCGTGGCCTGCGACCAGTTTTCCAGCCAGCCCGAATACTGGGCGCGGGTGCGGGAGCGCACGGCCCAGGCGCCGTCGTGCATGCATCTGATTCTGCCGGAGGCGGACCTCGGTACGGAGCGGGAGGCTGCGCAGACCGCGCAGATCAACGCCACCATGCAGCGGTATCTGGATGAGGGCGTTTTCACCGCCTATCCGAACGCCTATGTCTATGTGGAGCGGGCCGCTGCAAACGGCGAAATCCGCAGGGGCCTGGTCGGCATGGTCGACCTGGAGGCCTATGACTATACCCCCGGCTCCGGCTCGGCGATCCGCGCCACAGAGGGGACGGTGGCAGAGCGGCTTCCGCCCCGGATCCGGGTGCGCAAGGACGCGCCCATCGAGCTGCCGCACATTCTGCTGCTGGCCGACGACCGGGAGGATGTCCTGCTGCGGCCGCTCGCGGCGCAAAAGCAGTCGCTTCCAAAGCTCTACGACTTTGAGCTGATGGAGGACGGCGGCCACATCTCCGGGTATCTGGTGGACGGCGCCGCGGCTGCGGCGTTTGCCCAGCGCCTGGAGGCGTACACACTGCACACCGCATCCAGGTATCCGGATCTGCCCGGAAAGCCCATGGTCTTTGCAGTCGGCGACGGCAATCACTCGCTTGCCACCGCCAAGGCCTGCTATGAGGCCTACAAGCAGGCCCATCCGGACACCGCCGATACCCATCCGTCCCGGTATGCGCTGGTGGAGCTGGAAAATATCCACGATGCGGCGCTGGAGTTTGAGCCAATCCACCGCATCGTCGCAAAGACCGACCCCATGGCGCTTTTGCATGCGCTGGAGGCCTCCGCCTGCGCTGCAGACGGCTTTCCCGTGCAGTGGAAGGCCGGAGACCAGTCCGGCACGCTGCTGCTGGACCGCGCCAAGGGCCAGCTGGCGGTGGGGGTGCTGCAGCATTTTCTCGACGCGTATCTGACAGACCATCCGGGCGAAGTGGACTATATCCACGACGACGATGTCCTGCTGCATCTGGCATCCCAGGAGCAGAGCATCGGGTTTTTGCTGCCCAATCTGGAGAAGTCCCAGCTGTTTCGCGGCGTGATTGCAGATGGCGTGCTGCCCCGCAAGACCTTTTCCATGGGCCATGCCCGCGAAAAGCGGTATTACCTGGAAGGAAGAAGGATCCGGTGAATACGATCCAGACACAGGCCTACGCCAAGCTGAATCTGACGCTGGACATCACCGGCCGGCGGGCCGACGGATACCACGAGCTGGACATGGTGATGGTGTCATGCACGCTGCATGACACCATCACTTTACACCTCGACACCCGCCAGCCCTGGCAGCTGTGCTGTCAGAACGCCGCGCTTCCATCCGGCCCCGACAATCTGGCCTGGCGGGCCGCGGCGGCGTTCTTCTCGGCCACCGCGGCGCCCTGTACCGGGCTTACGATCTGCCTGGAAAAGCAGATTCCCTCCGGCGCCGGGCTGGGCGGCGGGAGCAGCGACGCCGCAGCGGTGCTGCACGCACTGAACCGCGCCTATGGAGGCCCGCTCCGGCTCCAGGAGCTCTGTGAAATCGGGCTCAAGCTCGGAGCAGATGTCCCATATTGCCTGGTCGCCGGCGCCCAGCGGGCGCAGGGGATCGGGGAGCGGCTCACGCCGCTCCCGCCGCTTCCAGACTGCTGGATTGTCCTCTGCAAGCCGCGCGTCTGTTTTTCCACGCCTGCGCTGTTTCAGGCGGTCGATGCGCTGCGCTGCCTTCCGCATCCGGACGCCGGCGCCATGGCCCATGCGCTGGCGGCAAAAGACCTCGGGCAAATCGGTCTGCTTTTGGGCAACAGCTTTCTTCCCGCCGCGCTGGAACGGGCGCCCGAGCTCTCCGGCCTGCTGGCGCAGATTCGTGCCTGCGGCTGTCTCGGCGCGACCATGACGGGCAGCGGCTCATGTATTTATGGACTCTTTGACAGCCGGCAAAAGGCCGCCAGATGCTGCGATCAGCTCTCAGGCAGCGGCAGCCAAATCTTTCTGGCGCGCCCCAAATAGGGAACACGGCCGGTGCCGCCGGCCTTTTTCTTTCCAACCAGGGCCGCAACATTCGACCCCAATCGCAGGAGGTGTGCGCGTTGATCACATTTTTAGAGGGGCCCAGCCACCGGGCCAACACGGCGGCGCTTTTGCAGTCGCTGCAGGCGGATGTCGCCTCTGCGCAGCACGCCATCCTGGTGGTGCCGGAGCACCTGTCCCACGAGATGGAGCGGCAGCTCTGTGCCGCCTGCGGCAACAGCGCCTGCAGATCGGCGGAGGTTCTGAGCTTCTCCAGGCTGGCGGACCGGGTGTTCCGCGCGCTGGGAGACGCGGAGCTGACGGCCATTGACCAGGGCGGCCGCGTGCTTCTCATGTACCGGGCGGTGCAGGATCTGCAGAGCCGGCTCAACCACTTTCACCCCGGAAAAATCAAACCCGAATTTCTGCTGCAGCTGTTGGATCTGGCGGCGGAGTTTCACAGAAGCGCCATCACGCCCGCCCTGCTCCAGCAGGCCAGTGGGCGCGTGGACGGCTACCTTGCGGAAAAGCTGCTGGAGCTCTCCTTGATTTTGCAGCAGTACGACGCAATCAGCGAAGCGGAGGGCCTGGATCCGTCGCAGCGCCTGACCCGTCTAGCCGCCGTTCTGCCGGACACAGATCTGCTCGCCCACACCCATGTCTATCTCGACGGATTCTCCTGCTTTTCCGAGCAGGAGCAGGCCGTGGTGGAGCAGCTCTGCCTGTATACGCCGGGTGTGACGCTGAGCCTGCCGATGGGGGAGGATACAGAGGGGATCTTTGCGCCCGCCAGCCATACCAAGCGGTCGCTGCTCCGCTTTCTGGCCCAGCGGGATCTGCCATACGCGCTGCAGTGGGTGGAGGATGGGCCGCCGACCCCGCTTGGCTATCTGCGCGATCACCTGATGCAGGCCGACGCCGTGCCCTATCCGGGCCAGGCGCCCCAGATTGAGCTGTTCCAGGCCGGCACCGTCTATGAGGAGTGCCTCATGGCCGCCGGCTGGATTTTGGCCCAGGTCCACCGGGGGGCCCGATTCGGCGACATTCAGATTGCCTGTACGGAGCTGGCGCAGTATCAGCAGATTCTGGAGGCTGTCTTTGCCCGCTTTTCCATCCCCCTTGCCGTGGCCCACACAGAGCCGGCGGCAAACCGTCCTCTGGCGGCGCTGCTGCGCGCGGTGCTGGACTGCGCGGCATACCAGATGGAGCGGGAGGATGTGGTGCGCTACCAGGAAAGCGGCGACCGCCCCGGCAGCCAGGCCCGGTCCGGCCGGCTGGGCAGCCAGGCGCGGAGCCGGCCGCTGCGCGGGCAGCCCGGCGGCCACCCC
>JAHZEE010000050.1:0-3049 GCA_019421975.1 Clostridiales bacterium
TCCCGCTTGGCCTCGCCACCGCAGCTCGGACACTTGCAGTTGACCCAGTCCGTCATGGGCGCCAGCGGGCTCTCGCCGTCGTCGGTGGGCTCATAGCTCTCCACATCCGGCAGCAGCAGCGGCAGCTCTGACTCCGGCAGGGGCACCGTGCCGCACTTGGGGCAGTGCACAATGGGAATCGGCTCGCCCCAATAGCGCTGGCGTGAGAACACCCAGTCGCGCAGCTTGTAGTTCACCTTGCTGTGCCCGATCCCCTGCTCCTCCAGCCATTTGGTGATGACAGGGATGGCCTGCTTGACCGTCAGGCCGTCTAAGAACTCCGAATTGACCAGAATCCCGGTGTCGTCTTTTGCGGTAAAGGCGGTCTTCTGGACATCCTCGCCGCCGGAGACCACCTCGATGATCTCACAGCCGAATTTTTTTGCAAATTCCCAGTCGCGCTCGTCATGGGCCGGAACGGCCATAATCGCGCCGGTCCCGTAGGTCGCCAGGACATAGTCGGAGATAAAAATCGGGATCTGCTTGCCGTTGACCGGGTTGATGCCGCGCACGCCCTGAAGCTCCACGCCTGTTTTCTCCTTGTTGAGCTCCGTGCGCTCCATATCGGACTTGGAGGCCGCCTGCGCCTGATAGGCCTTGACCGCCTCAGCATTCTGCAGCTTGTCCATCCACTTTGTCAAAAGCGCATGCTCCGGAGACAAGACCATGTAGGTCGCGCCGAACAGCGTGTCGGGGCGGGTGGTATAGACGACAATCGGATCTCCTGCAGTGGACTGGAATGTGACCTCTGCGCCGGTGGAGCGGCCAATCCAGTTCTTCTGCTGGGTCTTGACGCGCTCAATGTAGTCCAGTCCGTCCAGATCATCGATCAGACGCTGGGCATACTTGGTGATGCGCAGCATCCACTGGCTTTTTTCCTTTCGGACCACGGGGCTGCCGCAGCGCTCACAGACGCCGTCTACCACTTCCTCATTTGCCAGCACGCACTTACAGCTTGTACACCAGTTGACCGGCATCTTGGCCTTGTAGGCAAGGCCATGCTCATAGAGCTTGAGAAAGATCCACTGGGTCCACTTGAAATAGCTCGGGTCTGTGGTATTGATCTCCCGATCCCAGTCGAAGCTGTAGCCCAGCGCCTTGAGCTGGCTGCGAAACACCTTCACATTCTGCTCCGTCACAATGCGCGGATGAATGTGGTTTTTAATGGCATAGTTCTCTGTCGGCAGGCCGAAGGCATCGTAGCCGATGGGGAACAGCACATTCTCCCCCTGCATCCGGTGCTTTCTGGCGATCACATCCATCGCCGTATAGGGGCGGGCATGTCCCACATGCAGGCCCGCGCCGGAGGGATAGGGGAACTCTACCAGCGCGTAGAATTTTTTCTTGTCAGAGCCTGTCTGGGCCTGGTAGAACTTTTCCGCTTCCCAGCGCTTCTGCCACTTGTTTTCAATCGCAGTAAAATCATATTTCATTGCTTTCACTCTTTTCGCAGATGTTTCGGGTCAAAATTCCTCTGGCGTCGCATCGCTCCAGAGGCGCTCCAGATCGTAGAACTTTCTTGTCTCATCGGTAAACACATGTACCACCAGGCAGCCAAAGTCCAGCAGGACCCAGGTCCCGCTCCGCTGCCCCTCGCGCCGAAGCATCGGCTCACCGTGCTCGTCCAGGACCTTCTCCACCGCATCGCACAGCGTCTTGACATGGGTGTTGGAGGTACCCGTGCAGATCAGGAAGTAATCGGCCAGGGTCGTCACATCCGTCACCTTGAGCAGCTTGATGGACTGCCCCTTTTTATCGTCTAATGCCTTGGCCGCCAAACATGCGACCTCTTTCGGTGTCATCATTGGCATATCCTTTCCTTTTCCTTTTTCAAGATTCTACAATAAATCCGCCGTCGCCGGCGTCGCCGGAAGTCCCTGGATCTGTCGTCTCACCGGGCGTCTCTGGCGTGCCGGGATCTTCATCTGTCTGCCCCGGATCCTCTGGCGTCTCATTTGGATCCTCCGGCGAATCGCCCGGATTCTCCACAACACCTGGGTCTGTTGTTTCACTGGGGTCTGCTGTTTCGCTGGGTTCTGTCGTCCCCGGATCCGTCGGCTCCGTTGTATCCCCCCCGGGGGGCGGGCTGCCGGGGTCGACCACCATGCCGGAGGAATTGGGATCCTCTGTCTGCGCGGGCGGGGTGGTCTCAGTGGGCGCCTCCGGCTCTGGCGAATCCTGCGTTGTGGTGCTGCTGCCGGTGTTTTCAGTGCTGGAGGAACTGCCGGAGCCATACCGCTGCATCGCAGTTGTGTAGTCAATCAGAAGGGTCAAATCACCCCTTGTGATCTCCTCCTCATAGGGGTTGAAGTGCGCGTTCACCAGCTCCAAAATCGAACTGGCATACAGCGCATAGTATGAGCCGCCCCGAATGGAGACGCCGCCGCCCTCCGGGGTATACATCTCCATATTGTCAAAGTCACACTTGAGCAGCTCCTGCCCGAAATAGACCATATTGCCGATGGACAGATCGGTCACCACAGACTCGGAGAGGATCTCGGCAAACTCCTGAATCTTTGCCACATTGCCGATCTGCAGGCACTGCTTTGCCAGGGCCTGCAGGAATTCCTGCTGCACGGAAATCCGCTGGATATCCGCCTGCGCGTAGGTGCGGTAGCGCACCAGTCCCATGGCCTGCTTGCCGTCGAGATGCTGATAGCCGGCTGAGAGGTTGATATACAGGTCCTGGGTCGGGTCATTGTAGTACATGCTCTGCGGTACATCAAAATAGACGCCGCCGACCAGATCCACAATCTGAATAAAGGCATCCAGATCCACCAGGACATAGCCGTCCACCTCAAAGCCCAGCACGCCGGCCACATATTTCTCCAGGTTTTCCATCCCATCTTTTCCCTGGCCGCCCGCACCGTAGACAGAGTTGATCTTGGGCACGCTGTAGTTCCCCACAATCAGGGTGTCGCGCGGCACGCTCATCAGGGCCACGGTGTGCTCCTTGGTGTCCAGACGCGCCACAATGATGGTGTCCGTCCGGCCGCCGTCGCCATCGGTG
>JAHZEE010000050.1:3059-9542 GCA_019421975.1 Clostridiales bacterium
ACCCCTCTTTGTGGCTGACCGGGACCTCTGTCTCCACCTCAATCTGCTCGCCGGTATCCGGGTCGATCTCTGTCACAATCGACGGCTTGGTCGGCTTGCGGTTGACCGTGATATCCGGCGGCTTGACCACGGTAAAATAGACGGCCGTACAGATGCCCGAAAGCAGCAAAATGGACAGCAGCAGCAGAATCAGTCCGCGGTAGACCCCCGGAATCCGCATCCACCTTCTGCCGACCCTGGAGGATTGAAATTTTCCCGGTTTCCGATTTGCCCTGTGCTCGCCTGATTCTGAATTTCTCTTTTTTTTGTGGTTCCCAAAAAGCTTCATGCAGTTTTACCCTTTCACTTCAGAAGGTAATCGCGCGCTTCTATGGAGCGTGGCCCCAGCGGTTTTCCTTCCCGGATCAGTTCATCCATCGCCATGTTCAATCCCAAAAGCAGCGCTTCGTCCAAATTTTCAAATGCCAGCTTTCGCACCTTCTGCACCCCGTCAAAGGACCGGTTCGGTTCAATGTAGTCTGCCAGGTACAGAATTTTCTCCAGCAAGGACATATTGGCTTTACCTGTAGTATGCCAATAAATTGCGCTGCACACCGCATCATTTTCACCAAAAATCTCTTTTGCCACCGCACTGCCGGTCTTGGCGTGCAGCAGTTTGGTGTTGGTGCGCTCAAATGTGTCTGTCATAATACCATATTTTTCGCACAATAGCAACTGTTCCGGCCCATCAAGTGCCTTGGTCACATCATGTAAAATTCCCGCGCGGGCCGCATCCGTCTCGTCTGCGCCCCAACGGCGGGCCAGCTCGACAGCGGTCTGACTGCATCCAATGACATGGGCCACCCGCTTTTCCTTGTGCAGTGCCAGGCTCCGCGTCCGCAGCGCCTCAAAGGGCAGATGCCTGAGATCCTCCGCCACACCATACAGCTTTTTCTGCCGGATGCACGCGAGCACCTTGGGCGCCAGATAGGACTCCGCGCACTGGAATACCAGCATCCGGCGGATGGTCGAAGAGGAGATCTCGATAAACCGATTGTCCAGAATCTGCACTTCGGCGCCGAACTGTGTGCGCAGCCGTACGGCCTGCGCCTGGATCTCGGCATGGATTTTTCCCT
Source organism: Clostridiales bacterium (assembly GCA_019421975.1). GTDB lineage: Bacteria > Bacillota > Clostridia > Oscillospirales > Oscillospiraceae > CAKTFW01. The sequence goes on from JAHZEE010000050.1 coordinate 4,175, forward strand.
CGTTCTCCACACGGGAGGCCAGCACAATCGTGGCGCAGCGGCAAATCCGCTCCGGATTGCGCCAGGTGTGCAGGCTCAAAAACATGTCGGTTCCCATGAGCAGAAACAGCGCGTCCTCCGGATACTGCGCGCGGAGCTGCTCCATGGTCTCAAAGGAATAGCTTGGACCGGCCTTTCTGCACTCCAGATCACAGATTTCCGCCCTCTCCAGGCCCTCTGCGGCGAGCTGCAGCAGCTCCATCCGGCACTGCGCCGTGGGGGATCCCTCCGGCAAGGCCTTGTGCGGCGGAGTCCCGGCGGGGACAAAGAGCAGCCGGTCCAGCTCCAGCGCGCTGATCGCCTCCTGTGCTGCCAGTATATGCCCATTGTGCGGTGGGTTAAAACTCCCTCCATAGATGCCGATTCTGCGCATACCGCCACCTGCCCCTCTCAAAATTTAAGCCTGCTTCCGGCGCTGCTTTTCCTTCTGCCGCTCGATGGCGGCCTCGATGGCAGCCTGCTTAAAGTAGGCGTCCCGCTTCTGCCGCAGCTCGCGCGCCTTTTTGCGCCGCTGCTGCACGCCACGCCGCACCGGGTTTTCTGTCTTTTTCTTCGGCGCAGCCTGTCTCTTCTCCGATTTTCGGTAGAGGACAAACTTATTTCCAATCACCTGCACGCCGTCGGCGCCCGTGGCCGCGCAGAGTGCGTCGCTGGCCTCCCGGGCCGACAGAAGCGCGCTCTCAAGCACCTGGCACTTGATGAGCTCCCGCGCCTGCAGCGCAAGGTCTGTCTCCCGAATGAGGTTGTCTGTGATGCCGCTCTTTCCGACGGTCACAATGAGGTCCAAATCATGGGTCCTGGCGCGCAGCTCCGCGCGCGCTTTACTTGTCAGCATATCCTGCCTCCTTCATCTTTTCGGCAAACGCCGCCAGCGCCTTTCCCCGGTGGGAGATGGCATTTTTTCGTTCCGGCGGCAGTTGGGCAAAGGTCTGCTGCTCCTGCGGCACATAGAACAGCGGGTCATAGCCAAATCCATCCGTGCCGCGGCCTTCGCGCAGGATCAGCCCCTCACAGCTGCCGCGGGCCGTCAAAACCGTTCCGTCCGGCATACAGCAGGTGATGACGGAGACAAACCGCGCTGTCCGCGCCGTGTCCGGCACCTGTTCCATCCTCTGAAGCAGCAGCCGGTTGCGGTCGGCATCCGACCGGCACGCCGCGCCGCCATAGCGCGCCGAATAGACGCCGGGCGCACCGTCCAGTGCGTCCACCTCCAGGCCGGAGTCGTCTGCAATGGCGGGCAGCCCCGTGGCCTGCATTACCGCGCGGGCCTTGAGCAGTGCGTTCTCCTCAAAGGTCGTTCCTGTCTCCTCCACCTCCAAGTCGACGCCTGCGTCCTGTTCCAGCATACACTGGACGCCAAACTGCTGCAAAATCGCCTGCAGCTCTGTCAGCTTCTTTTGATTTTTACTGGCCAAAACCATTTTCATGCCAAGTCCCCCAGAATTTCTCTCTGCAGCTTCACAAGCGCAGCGTTGCCCTTTTGGCAGAGCTGCACGAGCTGCTGCTCCTCTTCCAGAGTGAAGGGGCGGGCCTCGCCGGTCCCCTGCAGCTCGATGATCTGCCCGCGGTCTGTCATGACGCAGTTGAGGTCCACCATGGCGTTGGAGTCCTCCTCATAGCAGAGGTCCAGCATGGGCGCCCCGTCTACAATGCCGGCACTCACCCCGCTGACAAAGGAGCGGATCGGCATCTGCGCCAGCAGTCCCTCCCGGATCAGCGTTCGGCAGGCCAGGGCCAGGGCGATAAAGCCGCCCGTCACAGATGCAGTCCGGGTGCCGCCGTCGCCCTGGAGTACATCACAGTCAATGGTGATCTCCCGCTCTCCCAGCAGTTCCAGATCCACGGCGCTGCGCAGGCTCCGGCCCACCAGGCGCTGGATCTCCGCACTGCGCGGGGCCAGCTTCAGCCGGCTGATGTCCCGTCGGCTGCGCTCCCGGTTGGCCCGCGGCAGCATGGCGTATTCCGCCGTGATCCATCCGCCGGAGCGCACATGCTTCGGCACCCGCTCTTCCACCGAGGCGTTGCAGAGCACCATGGTGTTCCCACACTCGATCAGGCAGCTGCCCTCGGCAAATTTGGAAAAGCCGGTGGTCAGCTTGACCGGCCGCAGCTCGTCCAATTCTCTTCCGTCTATGCGTTTCATATGGTCCTCTCCTTACAGCAGCGCTTCTGTGAAAGACGCCGCATCAAACGCCATCAGGTCGTCGAGCTGCTCTCCCACGCCCACATATTTCACCGGCACCTGCAGCTGCCGCGCCACCGCGATCACAATGCCGCCCTTGGCCGTGCCGTCGAGCTTGGTGAGCACGATTCCCGTCAGGCCCGCCGCCTGCTTGAATTCCCGCGCCTGCGCCAGGCCGTTCTGGCCCGTCGTGCCGTCGAGCACCAGCAGCACCTCCTTGTCACACCCCGGCAGCTCCCGGTCGATGATGCGGGAGATCTTGCTGAGCTCATTCATGAGATTCTGCTTGTTGTGCAGGCGGCCTGCCGTGTCGCAGAGGATCACATCCGCGCCCCGGGCCTTGGCCGCCGAGATGGCGTCAAAGACCACAGAGGCAGGATCTGCGCCCTCGTCCTGCCGGATGATCTCGGCATTGGCGCGGCCCGCCCAGATCTCCAGCTGGTCTGCCGCCGCGGCACGGAAGGTGTCCGCCGCGCAGAGCAGGACCTTTTTCCCCTGCTGATGCAGCTGCCCCGCCAGCTTGCCGATGGTGGTGGTCTTGCCCACACCGTTGACGCCAATCATGAGAATCACCGACGGCTTTGTCCCCAGCCTCAGTCCGGCGTCTCCCACCTGCAGCATATCTGCCAGGATCTCCCGCAGGGCCGTACGGACCGCGTCCGGCTCCTTCAGGTGCTCCCGCTTTACCTTTTCCCGCAGCTGCTCCACCGCCTCCATTGCCGTAGATGCGCCCAGGTCGGCCAAAATCAGGCTCTCCTCCAGCTCATCGTAGAAGTCGTCGTCAATACTGGAAAACGAAAACACGCTTCCAAGGGAGTCCCTCGTGCGGGACAGCCCGCTTTTTAGTCTGTCAAAAAATCCCATATTGGTTCCCCTTTTATGCCTTAATTCCCAATTTCTGGGTCATCTCATTCAGGTCAATGGTCAGCATCTTGGACACGCCCTGCTCCTGCATGGTCACACCGTAGAGCACATCTGCGGCCTCCATCGTGCCGCGCCGGTGGGTGATGACAATGAACTGCGTTCGTCCGCTCAGGCCGCGCAGATAGGACGCATAGCGCGCCACATTGCGGTCATCGAGCGCCGCGTCGATCTCGTCGAGCATACAAAACGGCGTCGGCCGCACCTTCAAAATCGCAAAATAGAGCGCAATGGCCACCAGGGCCTTCTCCCCGCCGGAGAGCAGCGTGATGGTCTTCAGCTGCTTTCCGGGCGGCTGCACCTTGATCTCGATGCCGCAGTTGAGCACATCGCGCTCATCCTCCAGCACCAGATGGGCACCGCCGCCGCCAAACATCTCCACAAAGGTCCTTTGGAACTCCGTGTTGATTCTCTCAAACTCCGTTTTGAAAATCGTGGTCATTTCGCCCGTGATGCCGCGGACAATCTCCGACAGCTCCCGTTTGGCCGTCAGGATGTCGTCCCGCTGTCCGGTCAGGTATTCATAGCGCTCGTTCACTCGTGCAAATTCCTCGATGGCTCCGAGGTTGGGGCTTCCCAGCGCAGAGATCTTACGGCGCAGCTCTGCAATCTTCCGGTTTGCCTCCTGGGCGCTTTCCAGCTTCTGCCGCAGGGGCTCCGCCGTGCCCGGGGTCAGCTCATAGCTGTCCCAGAGCTTGTCCAGAATCTGCTTTTCCTCCATGGCGGCCGACAGCTTCTTCTGTTCCAGCCGGGCGCTCTCGCGCTCCATCAGGACGATGTCCTTATTCTTCTCCTGCGCCTGCTTCTCTGTGGCGTTTCGCTCGCCCTCCAGCTGCATCCGCTGCTCCGCCTGCTCTTTCAGCGCTGTGCGGGCTGCAGCGGCCTGCTGCTGCAGGTCCTGCTGCTGCTCACAGCTCTGTGCAATCTGCTGCCGCAGCGCCTCGTTCTCCTGCTCCAGCTGGGCAATCAGCTGCTGCTTCTGCTGCTGATCGCCGCTCAGCGCCGCCTTTAGCTGCTGCAGCTGGCCCATTGCGTCTGACGCCGCCGCCTGCTCGGCCTCCATAGCGGCGGCTGACATCCGGATCTCTGTAATCTTGGCGTTGAGCGCCTCATTCTCCGCCGCCAGCGCCTCCTGGCCCTGGCTCAGCTCCAGGGCGGCCTGCTCCTCCGCTTCCGCCTTTTGCACCAGCTCCGCAATCTGCTGCTGCAGCGCCTCACTGTGCTGCTGGTGCTCGCTGTCCTGCGCCTCGGCCTGCTGCAAAACCGTCTCACACGCCTGCAGCGTCTGAAGGGCCGACTGCATCAGGATCTCAAGCTGGCCCTGCTGGCCCTCCAGCCGCAGTACCTCGTCCTGGTTCTGCCGCAGCCTCCCCTCAGCCTCCGTGATTGCATAGGCCACCTCTGCCGCGGCGCGGGAGGCCTCTGCCAAGTCCGCCTCAGCCTGTGCGAGCTTTTTTTGCAGCGCCTGCCGCTCTGCGGCCAGATGGCTCAGGGTATTGGCCCTCGACAGGATGCCCGCATTTCGCCCGGAGGAGCCGCCGGTCATAGAACCGCCCGCATTCATCACATGGCCGTCCAGGGTCACAATGCGAAACCGGTAGCGATAACGGCGCGCCATTTCAACCGCGGCGTCCAGGTCCTCCACAATGACAGTCCGGCCCAGCAGGCTGCAGAAGATCTCCCGATACACCGGGTCAAACTGAATGAGATCCGATGCAATGCCCACAAAGCCCCGGCAGCCCGCCGCGCCTGTCTCCTCCAGCACCCGGCCGCGGATGGCCGATACCGGCAGAAAGGTGGCCCGCCCCGCGTCCCGGCGTTTGAGCAGCTCAATGGCCGCCTTGCCGTCATTCTCCGTGGAGACCACGATGCTCTGCATACTGGCGCCCAGCGCCGTCTCGATGGCCAGCGTATAGGTATCTTCGGTCTGCAAAAGCCTTGAGACCGGGGCGTGAATATTTCGCAGTCCGCCTCGCTCCGCCTCCTGCATCACAACGCGGACCGCCTTGGAGAAGCCCTCGTATTCCCGCTCCATCTCCTGCAGCAGACGGATCCGGTGCTCTGCGGTATCCAGCGCCACCTTGAACTCATTTCTCTGCCGTTCCAGGGTGTCGCACTTCTCCTGCCGCGCCTTCTGGCGCAGCCGGTAGCCGGCAATCATGTTGGAAGCTGACTCCGCCTCCTCCCGCGCCGTCTGCAGCTGGGTCTGGCAGGCCTGGGTCTGCG
>JAHZEE010000051.1:0-7514 GCA_019421975.1 Clostridiales bacterium
CGCCCGGCCAACGCCGTGGGAGCGGATCACCACCGTGGCGCCCGGCGGCGCCTGCTCCGGCTGCTGGATCTCCCGCACCCCCTGGGCGGCGAACCGCTCCATGACAAAGTGATTGTGGATGATGGGCCCCAGGGTGCAGACCTGCTTCCCCTCCAAAACGGCCTGCTCCACCATGCCCACAGCCCGGTCCACGCCGAAGCAGAAGCCGGCCGTCTTGGCGAGTACGACTCTCATACGCCATCTCCGATCGCGTAGATCTCATCGAGCAGTCCGTCTGAGAGCGCCTGCAGCTGTTCCAGAGTCGGCTTTTTCCCCTCATACTGCATCCGGTAGGGGGTGCCAAAGTACAGATCCACCGGGACAAAGGGCGCCCTGCGGGGGGTGATGTAGACCGGCACCACCAGGCTGTCGGTTCTGGTGGCCAGCATGGCCGCGCCGGATTTGGCCGGAATCCGCTTCGGCGGCCGCACCCGCGTGCCCTCCGGAAACAGCAGCAGCTTCTGCCCCTCCTTCAGCACGCGCAGCGCGGTCTTGATCGCTCCAATATCGTTGTTGCCCCGGTCGACGCCGAACACGCCTGCCCACTGCAAAAACGGCCCCAGCAGCGGAATCCGGATCAGCTGAATTTTGGCCATAATCCGCATCCGGTTCTTTCGTCCCATGGCAAAAATCACCCAGAGGGGATCGGCCATGCCGCTGTGGTTACAGCAGATCAGCGCGCCTGCCTCCGGCACATTTTCCCGCCCGTGAACCCGGAACACCGGATGCCAGAGGAAAAAGGCGATCCGGCAGAGGGTATAGAAAAAGGCGTAGAGTCCGTTCATCCCTTCAACAGCTCCTCAATCATCACCAGCATGGACGCCTCTGCCTGGTCCAGATCCAGGTGCGTGGTGTCCAGAATGACCGCGTCCTCCGCGCAGCGCAGCGGGGAAACCTTGCGCTCGATGTCCTGCCTGTCCCGCTGGTACATCTGCTGCAGCACCGCCTGCAGTGGCAGCCGCTCCCCCTCCTGCTCCAGCTCCTTCTGCCGGCGCTGGGCGCGGACCTCGTCCGATGCGGTCAAAAAGATCTTCACATCCGCGTGGGGCAGAACCACTGTGCCGATGTCTCTGCCGTCCATCACCACATTGTGGCGCTTCGCCGCCTCGCGCTGCATCTGGAGCAGGAACTCCCGCACCTCCGGCAGCGCCGCAACCTTGGAGGCCGCGTCGGAGATCTCCGGTGTGCGCAGATAGGCCGTCACATCCGCTCCGTTGAGCCACATGTGCTGCTCCCCCGCCTCGTCATAGCGAATCTCGATCATGGCGTCCGCCAGCACACGCCGGACCCCGTCCTTGTCCCTCGGGCCGATCCCGAGCATGGCGATGTGATAGGCCACCGTCCTGTAAATTGCGCCCGTATCCACATAGACGAATCCCAGTGCCCTGGCAACCCGCTTTGCCAGCGTGCTCTTGCCCGCACCGGACGGCCCGTCGATTGCGATGCTCTTGTACTGCATGCTCATCCCTCCTGTTTTCGGTCAGTATATCACATCTGCCAGAGAATTGCCAGCCGCAACCGCAGCGGCGTGGGCCGTGGCCCAGGCGATCTGCAGATTGAACCCGCCCGTGTAGGCGTCCACATCCAGAATCTCCCCTGCAAAATACAGGCCCTTCACCAGCTTGGACTCCATTGTTCCGGGGTTGACCTCTGAAACCTTGACGCCGCCGGAGGTCACAATGGCCTCCTCCACGGGCCGCAGGCCCGCAATGGGGATTGTAAACTGCTTGAGCTCTGCCACCAGCGCCCGGCGCTGCTCCCTCGTAAAGCAATTGGCGGCCAGCTCCGGCGGCGTCCCGATCCGCGCCAGGACAACCGGAATCATTTTGGCTGGAAGCAGCGCTCCCAGCGCCGCCTGCATGGGCAGATTCTGACGCGCGCCGAGATCCCGCAGGATCCGGCTCTCCAGCTTCTCCGGGCTGAGCGCGGGCTTCAGGTCGATCTGGACCTTATATTCCCCGGGCTGCCGCAGATGTGCGCTGGCGCTGAGGATCGTCGGCCCCGCCAGCCCAAAGGCGGTAAACTCCGCCTCCCCAAAGTCTGTATAGACCGGTCTTTCGTCGCACAGCAGCCTGACGGCCACATTGCGCAGATTGAGACCCGCCATCTGGCGGCACCAGTCTCCCCGCTCTGTCATCGGCACCAGGGAGCCCACCGGCGGCACGATGGTGTGCCCCACCGCCCGTGCCAGCGCATAGCCGGAGCCGTCGGAGCCGGTGCGCGGATAGGAGCATCCGCCGGTGCAGACAATCACGCGGCGGGCCTGGAGCATCCCGCCGTCGGTCCGCACACCGGTCACCGCCCCCTGCTCCACCGCCAGCGCCCTGGCCCGCGTCCGCAGGACACACACGCCCTGCCGCTGCACAAACGCGGCGAGGGTATCTGTCACATCGCGCGCCCGGTCCGAGACCGGGAAAACACGGTTTCCCCGCTCCGTCTTGGTCGGGCAGCCGTGCGCCTCAAAAAAGGCGATGGCCGCCTCAGGCGGGAACTGGCTCATGGCGCTGTAGAGGAACTTCCCGTTCCTCGGCACATTCCGCAGCACCTCTTCAGGGGCGCAGCGGTTGGTGAGATTGCATCGCCCCTTACCCGTGATATTCAGTTTTTTCCCCAGGAAGGGGTTTTGCTCCAGCAGGGCCACACGCGCGCAAAGGCCGGCGGCGATGCCGGCGGAAAACATCCCCGCCGCACCGCCGCCGACCACCGCGATGTCACAGCTCTGCTTTTTCATAGACATCGTACTCATCCCAGATCCGCTCCAATTCCGTAAAGGTTCTGGTCAGCTCCTTCTCCCGCTCCTTGCCGATGGCCACGATCAGCGCATTGCAGATGCTCAGCGGCGCCACCAGGGAGTCCACCAGGGAGACCATGTCGCTCTTTGCCACCAGCACATGGTCGGCATAGGCCGCGATGGGAGACTGGAGCGTGTCGGTCAGCGCGATGACCGCAGCGCCGGAGTCGTGGCAAAACCGCATGGCCTTGACCGTCCGGCTGGAATAGCGCGGAAAGCTGATTCCAATGACCACATCCTCGGATCCCACCCGTACAATCTGTTCAAACATCTCGCTCATGGACGCCGTGTTCACCAGCGTCACATTGTCAAACATGAGATTGAAATAGAACCCCAGAAAGCCCGCCACCGTAGACGAGGAGCGCACGCCCAGAATATAGATGTGGCGCGCCTTTAAAATGGCCTCCACAGACTCGTTAAACACCTTCCGGTCCGTCTCCTCCAGCGTCATCCGGATCTTCTCAATATCGGAGTGCAGCACGGTGGAGAGCACATCCTGGTCTCCCAGCCGGTCGTTGGCCACCTCGATGCGCTGCACCGAGGTGAGCTTGTTGCGGATCATCTCCTGCAGGGCGCGCTGCATGCTGGGATAGCCGTCGTACCCCAGCTCCACGGCAAAGCGGACCACCGTGGATTCACTGACATTGACGGTTTTGCCCAGCTTGCTGGCCGTCATGAACGCCGCCTTGTCATAGCAGTCCAGAATATAGCGGGCAATCAGCTTCTGGCCCTTGGAATATCCGCCCATCCCGCCTTGAATCACCGAAAGAATATCAGAGTTCATTGGAAACACCTCCACAGCCGGCATCCACTGCCGCACCGTTATTATGGTTCGCATACTGTGTCCCATGATACCGCAAACTCCCGTTTTTTGCAAGAAAAAATTGAAAAACTTGCACCATTTAGTTGTGGTGCAAGTTTTTCAGCTGTCTGATTTCGGCCTCTGTCAGATAGCGCCATTTACCCAATCCAAGATTTCCCAAGCTCAGCGGCCCCTCTGCGACGCGCACAAGCCGCCGGACCTCTAATGCCGCCTGCTGGCACATTTTGCGCACCTGGCGATTTCTGCCTTCATGAATGGTCACCGCAATCACAGCCCGGCCTCCCCGTGCAGAAACCAGCTCCACGCGCGGCGGCGCAATCGCATACTCATCCACCTTCCGCACTGCGCGCAGGCGGTCCAGCGCATCTGCGCCATAGCCGTCCACGGTCACATGGTAGACCTTCGGCACCTCCGACGCAGGGTGCATCAGCTGGTTTGCCAGCGCCCCGTCGTTGGTGAGCAGCAGCAGGCCCTCCGAATCCCGGTCCAGGCGCCCCACCGGGTAGAGTCTGGCGCCGCAGTTCTGGAGCAGGTCTGTGACAATCCTTCTGCCGCGCTCATCGCGCAGGGTCGTCACATAGCCCCGCGGCTTATGTAGCAGGACATACACCTGCGCCGGGGCACGCCCCAGCGCCTGGCCGTCCACCGTGATCTCGTCCTGCTCCGGATCTGCCCGCTGGCCCAGCTCCGCCGGCTTGCCATTGACCAGAATCCGCCCCTGCAGAATCCAGCGCTCCGCCTGCCGCCTGGAGCAGACGGCATGGTCCGATAGAATTTTCTGTAGACGCTCCATTCTATCCTCCAAACAGCCGGGCAAGCAGGCCCGGCTCTTCCGCAATTTCCGTACTCTGATCCCAGACCAGCTCCACCTGGCCGATCACCTTTCCGTGCAGGACCACCTGCGCCATGCCGGCTGTACTGCCCTGCTGCAGCGGCGCAAAGGCCATGCGCGGCAAAATCAGATGCACCTCCGGCTCCTCCTGCGGCAGCAGCGCATAGGAGAACGGCTCTGCCGCCGACACGGTTGCCGCGGCGATCTGTCCGGAGATCACCGGCACAACGGCCAGCTTCTCTCCCGCTTCAATCCAGGTTCTGGTCTCAAACGCCGAAAAGCCGTAGTCCATCAGCGCCATGTGGTCTGACCAGTCGTTGGGCGCGTCGATGGTCACCGCCACCAGGCGCCGGCCATCCCGCTCCACCGCGGAGACCAGAATGCGGCCCGCCTGCCTGGTGTATCCCGTCTTGACGCCCACCGCGCCCTCGCAGCGCCACAGCAGCTTATTGTGATTGGCGAGGCTCCGGCCTGTGATGGCAGCCGTTTTGGTGGACACCACTTCCCGAAATTGGTCATTTTCCATTGCATAGGTGGCCAGCCGCGCCATATCATATGCGGTGGAGTGGTTGTTCTCATCGTCCAGGCCATGCGGATTGGCAAATTGTGTCTGCTCCAGTCCCAGCATTTTGGCCTTCTCGTTCATCCAGTCCACAAAGCCCTCCGGCGTGCCGGCGCAAAAAATTGCCAGGGCCATCGCCGCGTCGTTGCCGGAATGGAGCATCATCCCCAGCAGCAGCTCCCGCACCGTCAGCGTCTCGCCCGCCCGCAGATAGAGCGACGAGCCCTCGATCCCCACCGCCTCCGGCGGGATCTCGACGCGCGCATCCAGATTGGCGCGCTCGCAGACCAGCAGGCCTGTCATAATCTTCGTCGTGCTGGCGATGAGCTGCTGGCTGTAGGCGTCCTTTTCATATAAAATCCGGCCGGATCCGCAGTCATACAGGATGGCGCTCTGCGCCGACACCAGCGGCGCCGCGGGCGTGCTGGCCGAAACGGGAACACAGAGCAGTGCCATGGCAGCGGTCAGGGCCGCCACAGCACGCAAAAAAGAAGAAATTTTCATTCAAATCACCGGGATTAGTTTGTCTGCATCCGGTGATTCTATCACCGTTAAATTTCGGTATTCTCGGGTTCGCCCTTTTTCTTTTCCTGGATCAGGGCCAGGATGCGGTCCACCAGATCCGGCACCAGCTCGATGATGCGGTCTGCCGAGGTGGTGGCCGGCTCCGCGATGGGCAGAATCCGGACATTGCCCTCTTTGACAATCAAAAATGCAATGGGCGAGATGGTCACGCCGGCCCCGGTGCCGCCGCCGTAGACGGACTTCTCCGGCGGGACATGCTTGGAGGGGATGTCTGATGCGCCGCCGGCAAAGCCAAAGCTCACCTTGGACACCGGGATGATGGTGACGCCGTCGTCTGTGTGGATGGGGTCTCCCACCACCGTATTGACATCGATCATCTCGCGGACCTTGCCCATGCTGGCCCCCATAAAATCAGAAAGCGGAACACTCATGCTAATTTCTCCTTTCGTCTTTTCCATTCCACTGCCACCGCAATACCCCGCAGGCCGTATTGAAGCGCCAGGGACAGGCATTGCCCCAGCCGAAGGCGCAAAACCGCCTGAAAAAACACGGACAGTGTGTTGGCTTCTTCTGCATAGATCGCCTGGACATCGCGCGCCTGGATGGTGAGCGCCGCGTCTAAAAGCGGCATTGCCACCCCCAGCGCCGCCCAGGCCTGTCCATAGTGGATGGCGGCCTGCGCCGCGTCCTTTCCGCCGTAGCGGACATGCAGCGTCAGAGCGCGGACCACCAGCCGCTGCCGGATTTTCTCCGCCAATTCCAGCGCCAGATGGAGAAACGGCTGAAAATCCCGCAGGCCCTGCATGGGCTTTTTCTCCGTCTGCGCCTGGCCCTGTGCAGGCGGCTGCTTCCGCTTTTTGGCCTTGGGCGGCTTTGGAAACACGGCGAACCGGATCCAACCGATCTGCGCCTTGACCCTGACACCGTCGTCATCATACCGCACGCGCAGTCCCACCGGCAGCAGCATCAACAGAAAGAGCAGCAGCAAAATGCCCGCAATGACCCAGAGCGCCGTCATGGCTGCGCCTCCTGCAAAGGCAGCTCCAGCTGCATCTGCGCCGCCTCCTGTGCGGTCTCCGCCGACATCAGCGTGATCTCCGGCAAATCCTCCAGTGACTGCAGGCCAAAGGTTCTGAGGAAGTCCGGCGTGGTCCGGTAGAGAATCGGCCTGCCCGGCACATTGAGCCGGCCGCACTCCTCAATGAGCCCCCGCGTCAGCAGCGCGCCGACGGAATAGCCGCTGTCCACCCCGCGGATCTGCTCCACATAGGTCTTGGTCACCGGTTGATAATAGGCGATCACCGTCAGCGTCTCCAGCAGGGAGTTGGAGAGCTTGGGCGGCTTGCGCGTCTCCAGCGCCCTGGTGATCAGCGCGGACATCTCCGCAGACGAGCACATCTGGTACTGCTGCTCCAGCCGCACCACCCGAATGCCCCGCCGGTCAAAGGAGAGCTGGTCGGCAAGCTGCTGCGCCGCCTGGTGGACCTCCTGCTCGCTGCAGTCCAGCGCCAGCGCCATGCGCGCGGCGCTCACCGGCTCACCTGCGGCGAACAAAATGGCCTCCACGGCCCGTATCAAGTCCGTCTGTGTCACTCGGCCGCCTCCTCGTCTGTCATCTGCTCCTGTGGCATCTGCAAAAAGGTCACTGTGCTCTCACCCTTGGATTGTTCCTCAATTCGGACGGATTTCATACGGCACAGCTCCAAAAGGGCCAAAAAAGTCGCCACAATCTCCGACCGGCTCCGATTCCCGGAAAAAAGCTGCCGGAATTGGGCCCTTCCGCGGCCCACCAGCTGTTTCAGCACCTGCGCGGCCTTCTTCACCACCGGAAACGGCTCTGTGCCCACAATTCCCACAAAGGAGCTGGTCGGCGGCGGCAGCTGCTTTGCACTGCCCCCGGCAATCCCCCCCATGGCGCGCAGCAGGTCGGCCTCCCCGTGGC
>JAHZEE010000051.1:7524-9139 GCA_019421975.1 Clostridiales bacterium
GCTGTAGCGGTAGCCGCCGCTTTTTTCCAGCGGCTCCGGCTGCTTGACGAACTGCCCCCGCCCGATCTCGTCGCGGCCGGTCAGAAAGGCCTGCGCCTGCCGGATCTGCCCCAGCGCCTCCTGACGCTGCCGCTCCTCCAGAGAGCGGATCAGCAGCTCCATCTCAGAGAGCGCCTCCTGCTGATCGGCGGCGGAAAGCAGCATCTTGGACTTGATATAGATCAGGTGGGACGCCATGGCGATAAACTCGCTCGCGATCTCCAGGTCCATCCGCTTCCGCTCCTCCAGATAGGCCAGATACTGCTCCAGGATCTGCGCAATCTGAATATCCCGAATCTCAATCTTATTTTTGCTCAGAAGCAGCAATATGACATCCAGCGGGCCGTCAAAATCCTCCATCTGCTCCCGGGTCTTGACAACGCCGGCCAGATGGTACTTCGGTTCTTCCATTCGAGCCTCCTACCCCAGCAGCATGGCGAGCCACCTGGCGGGCCAGACCGCAATGGCATTCAGGCCCTCGAGCAGCCCGCCGCGGAGAAACATCAGCGGCGCGTCCAAAAGCCCAAGCAGCAGCACCGCCATGAGCACAAACATGCCGTATTGCTCGTACTGCATCCACTTCAGATAGAGCTTTGTGGGCAGAAAGGACAGCAGGACCTTGGAGCCGTCCATCGGCGGAATGGGGATCAGGTTGAACACCGCGAGGCCTGCGTTGATCACCGCCAGATACTCCAGAAACTGCGCCAGATACCAGATGGCCGCATAGGGCATGCTGAGCCAGACCCCCACGACCAGGAGCAGGCCCTCCAGCACCAGCGCAGCCAGGGCCAGCAGCAGGTTTGACATGGGGCCGGCCAGGGCCGTAATGGCCATGTCGCGCTTCGGCTTTCGGAAATTGCGCGCGTCGATCGGCACCGGCTTGGCCCAGCCGAACCGGAAAATCACAATCATGGCCAGGCCCACCAGGTCCACATGCCGGAGCGGGTTGAGCGTCAGGCGTCCCGCGTTTTTGGCGGTGGGATCCCCCAGCCAACAGGCCACCAGGCCGTGGCAGGTCTCATGGAAGGTGATGTCAAAGTTCAGCTGCTGGAGCCAACTGGTGATTGACATCGGCGCATTCCTCCTTTTTAGCGATTCTAAATGGATTATACCATCATTGCCCAGCTTCCGCAAGCAGAAACAGGCGCAGCTGTCGACTCCCAACAGCTGCGCCACACCCTATACCACCGCGAGGATCCGCTCCAGCAATTCCTCCCGGCCGGTCCCCTTTTCCGCTGAAAACGGCACAATCGGTGTCTTTGGAGCCAGGTTCAGCGCTTTTCTGATGACCTCCAGATTGCCCGCAATCTCCGACTTTTTCAGCTTGTCCAGCTTGTTGGCCACCACCACATAGGGGCAGCCGGACTGCTGAAACCAGTTTGCCATGATCTGATCGTTGGCAGTCGGCGCATGCCGGGCGTCCACGATCATCACGCCCAGCGTCAGAAGGCCGGAGGCAAAATAGGCCTCTATGAGCTTGCCCCACCGCTCCCGCTCTGACTGGGAGACCTTTGCATAGCCATAGCCCGGCAGATCCACAAAGTAGAGCTGGCCGTCCACCCGGAAGTAGTTGATG
>JAHZEE010000051.1:9149-9476 GCA_019421975.1 Clostridiales bacterium
CTCTGGCAAAGTTCTTCCGCTGCAGCAGACGGTTGATCACAGAGGACTTCCCCACATTGGAGCGGCCTGCAAATGCGATCTGCGGCAGGCCGTCGTGCTGAAAGGCCGCCGGGGAGACCGCCGAGGTCACAAATTCTGTCTTTTGAATGTTCATATGATCCTCTCACTGCCGGATAACGCCAGTCTTTTGTTTCTTCCCCGTGTCCGGCTTCACCTTGACCTTCAGCTCCCCAATGGGCTCTGCAAGGGGGAGAGGCGGCCTGGAGCACGGGGAAAAGTCCAGCGCCGCGTCCAGCACTGCATCCACATGGGACACGGTGATAAAAT
>JAHZEE010000052.1:0-3332 GCA_019421975.1 Clostridiales bacterium
TGTCGAGGCTGCGGATGACATCGTTGTTCCGGTTCACCACCTGCTTCAGGTTCTCCTCAATGGTCTTTCCGGTGCAGGTCATGCACTGGGTGTAGATCTTGTCCCCCAGTTCCTTCAGAATGACCTGGATACCGCCGGCCTCATAGAAGTCCAGCAGCGTGTACTTGCCTGCCGGAATCATGGGGACCAGATGCGGAATCTCCATGCTGACCTTTCCGAACTCGAAGATATCCAGATCGACCCCCGCCTGATACGCAATCGCCAGCAGGTGCAGCACCGCATTGGTGGAGCCGCCGATGGCCGAGTTCACCCGGATGGCGTTCAAAACGCTCTGCTTGGTGATGATGTCGCGGGGCCGAATGTCCTTGCGGATAAGCTCCATGATGGCCCGGCCGGTCTCAAACCCCAGACTCTGTCGTCTGGAGTAGACCGCTGGGATGGCGGCGCAGCCCGGCAGGGACATACCCAGCGCCTCAGCCAGGCAGCACATGGTGTTGGCCGTGCCCAGCATAGCGCACGAGCCGATGGTGGGCACCGCGTTGTTTTCAATCCACGCGAACTGCTCCTCCGTGATCTTCCCGGACTTCAGCGCGCCCTCCGACTCCTGTATGATGGAGTGGTCGATGTACTCGCCGCCATAGGGGTTGCCCTCCTTCATGCGGCCGGGCAGCGTCGGCCCGCCGTTGATGAAGATCGCCGGGACATTGAGCCGCAGCGCGCCCAGGAGCATACCGGGCACAATCTTGTCGCACGAGCCCATGATGACAAGGCCGTCGAGCTGGTGTGCCTGCACCATCGCCTCGATGTCGTTGGCGATCATCTCCCGGATGGGCAGGACATATTTCATGCCCTCATGGGCCATGGTGATGCCATCGCAGGCGCCGACGGTCCCGAACTCCAGCGGCGTACCGCCGGCCTCGTAGACGCCGTACTTCACGCGCTGCGCCAGCTGCCGCAGGATGGTGTGGCCCGGGCAAATGTCGCTGAATGCGGTGACAATGCCCACCATGGGCTTCTTGAGTTCCAGGTCGCTGTATCCGCCCGACTTGTACAGCGCGCGGACATTGGCCCACTCCGGACCATTTAAGATTTTCTGGCTTCGCATTTCCATCTTGAATCCCCTCATCCTTCAAATTTTTAAAAAATTAATCATATCATCTGATGTATTTTTATCCTAAAAAAACTTTTTCGATTTGTCAAGTGTCATTTTACACCATCCGAACTTCACA
Source organism: Clostridiales bacterium (assembly GCA_019421975.1). Classification (GTDB taxonomy): domain Bacteria; phylum Bacillota; class Clostridia; order Oscillospirales; family Oscillospiraceae; genus CAKTFW01. The sequence continues at coordinate 1,230 of JAHZEE010000052.1, forward strand.
TGCTCTGGATGGTCAAGATACCGCTGTTGATGTGTTCATACATGATGTTGTAGGCCGTCTGGGAATCGTGGTTCCGGATGGCGTCAATCAGCTTCTGGTGGCCGGTGGACGAGCGGTTCGGGTGCTTGAACTCCGTGATGGAGGTGTAGTAGTGCACGCCCGCAAAGATGATGGGCAGCAGCTTTGGCATTATAACATTGCCTGAAATACTGCAGATTTTCACATGGAACTGGGAGTCCGGTCCGGCGTAGTCCAACTTCTGGTTCAGCAGACGGTTAATCTCGTTGTGCAGGCGAGACAGCTCCTCTATATCGTCTGCGGCGGCGCGCCGGGCCGCCTCATACGCCATTGTTGGCTCCAGCAGCAGGCGAATCTGCGCCAGGTCCAGCGCCACCTTTCGCTTATCGCTCTCAAAACGCAGCCCCAGAGGGTCTTCGACAAGGCCCGGATTTTGGCAGACATAGGTGCCGTCTCCCCTGCGGATCTCCAGCACATGCTTGGATACCAGCAGCTTGATGGACTCCCGGATGGTGCTGCGCCCCACCGAGAGCTTCTGCCCCAGCTCGTACTCGTTGGGAATCTTGTCCCCCGGCAGAATCTGGTCCTCCTTGATATACAATTCGATCTTATCTGCAACGCGCTCGGCCAGCGAACGGCTGTCGATCGTATAGTCCATACGCAACACGCTCCATTTCTATAACATTTTTATGATACCAGAAAAACATCAGATGTCTATATGAATTTCCTCCAATTTTATTTTGTGCTTTTTGTCCAATTTTCCACGAAATTTTGACTTCTCTTTTGTTTGATCCAGTGATAATATGATGATATCATCTGATGTATTTGGATGCAAGGAAAGTGGGGTTACAAAATGAAAAAGCTTCTATCCGTCACTCTTATCACCGTTTTATGTCTTGCCATGCTGGCCGGCTGCGGCAGTTCCGAGAACGCCGCGGGTCAGGACGACGGCGCCGTCACCCTGCGTGTCGCGCTGGGAAACGCCTCCTCCTGGAGCGACATGGCCAACGCCTTTAAAGAGGAGGTCGAGGAGAAGAGCAACGGCCAAATCACCGTGGATCTCTTCCCCGACAACCAGCTGGGCGGCGAGCGTGAGGTCGTGGAGGCGGCGCAGCTGGGCGACATCGACATCGCCATGACCGCAACCAGTCCCATCGCATCGCTGGTGCCGGATCTCTACCTGTTCGACGCGCCCTATCTCTTCACCAGCAGAGAGGACGCCTATGAGATTCTCGACGGCGAGATCGGCGAGCAGATTCTGGAGGTGTTTGAATCCAAGGGTCTCAAACCGCTGGGCGGTTTTGGTGAAAACGGCTTTCGGAACCTGACGACCACGGACCGCAATGTGTCAGGCCCCGAGGACCTCCGGGGCCTGAAAATCCGGGTCATGGAGAATGAGGTTCACATCTCGGCGTGGACGGCCTTTGGCGCCAACCCCACGCCCATGTCCTGGGCGGAGGTCTTCACGGGCCTGCAGCAGAAGACTATCGACGGACAGGAGAACCCCATCGAGGTCATCTACAACGGCGGTCTCGACGAGGTTCAGCAGTATCTCATTCTGACCGAGCATGTCTACAATCCCATGCTGATGCTCATGAACATCGACGAGTTCAACAGCCTCTCCCCTGAAAATCAGGAGATTCTGCTGACCGCGGCGGAGAACGCGAAGCAGTACCAGCGCGAGCAGGCGCAGATGTACGAGGAGCAGATGCTCTCCGAGCTGCGCGAGGCGGACATGGAGGTCGTCGAGCTCTCCGAGAGCCAGAAGCAGAGCTTCCGGGACCTGCTGGACGACACCTATCAGCTGGTGAAGGACTCCATGGAGCACCCGGAGTTCATGGATGAAATTTTGAAGTGATGGGGTGGATCGGCGCATGTTAAATAAAATCAACAAAAATCTGGAGGCCGTTCCGCTCATCGCCATCACTGTCGTCATGACGCTGCTCATCTTCGTGCAGGTCATCATGCGGTATGTGCTGCAGAGTTCTCTGAGCTGGTCCGAGGAACTGGCCCGCTATCTCTTTGTCTGGATGGCCTACTTTGCAATCAGCTACGGCGTCAAGGAGATGAAACACATCAAAATAG
>JAHZEE010000052.1:3342-7104 GCA_019421975.1 Clostridiales bacterium
CCTGTTTCCGAAGCGGGCGCGGAAGTATGTGGTCCTGATCGGCGACATCATCGTGATGCTCTTTGCCCTGTTCGTCATCCAGACCTCTTTTAAACTGGTCGTCAAAATCCACACCTTCGGTCAGGTGTCCGCCGCGCTTGGCATCCCCATGTGGCTCGTCTACCTGGCCCCGCTGGTCGGGTTTATCCTGGTGGTCTTTCGCTCGGTGCAGACCATCGTCTTCCGGTTCCGGGAGATCCGCGCAGAGAGGAAGGCTTGAGATATGGTAGGGCTTGTACTGATTGGTGTGTTCGTCCTCATGCTGATTCTGAATGTGCCGGTGGGCATCTCGCTGGGCATCGCGTCCCTTGTCACCGTGCTGGCCAATCCGAGCATCGGCGCCAGCGACACCTACATCGTTCAGAATCTCGTCACCGCCATCGCCTCATTTCCACTGATCGCCGTCCCCTTCTTCGTCCTGGCGGGTGAACTCATGAGCGGCGGCGGCATTTCAAAGCGGCTGCTCAACACTTTCAACTGCTTCTTCGGCCGGATCACCGGCGGTCTTGCCATCGTCGCGGTGGTGGCGTGTATGTTCTTCGCGGCCATCTCCGGCTCCGGCCCGGCCACGGTGGCGGCCATCGGCGGCATGGTGCTGCCGACAATGATTGAAAAGGGCTATGACCGCAAGTTTATCCTGGGCCTGCTGGCGGCCGCCGGATGTATCGGCGTCATCATCCCGCCCAGCATCCCCATGGTCATCTACGGCGTCTCCACCAACGCCTCCATCACGGACCTGTTTTTGGCCGGCTTCATCCCCGGCATCGTCATTGGCCTCGCCCTGATCGCGGTCGCCTACTTCATCAGCAAGAAGCACGGCTGGCGCGACCAGGACCTGCACATGACGGGAAAGGAAAAGCTCAAGATCATCTGGGAGGCAAAGTGGGCGCTGATCGCCCCGGTCATCGTCCTGGGCGGCATCTATGGCGGCATCTTCACGCCCACGGAGGCCGCGGCCGTCTCGTGCATTTACAGCTTCGTCGTCGGTATGTTCGTATACAGGGAGGCCTCCCTGCGCGACATCGGCTCCATCATCAAGAACTCGTGTCTCACGACCGGCACCATCCTGATCGTGACCGGCTCTGCGGCCGCCTTCTCCAAGGTTCTCTCCATCGGGCAGATCCCGCAGCAGATCGCGTCCTTGATGACCAGCTTCACCGACAGCAAGATCGTGCTGCTCATCCTCATCAACATCATGCTGCTCATCGTCGGCTGCTTCATGGAGACTCTGTGCTCCATCATGATCCTCGCGCCGCTGTTTCTGCCGATCGTGGATGCCTTCGGCATTGATCCAATCCAATTCGGCATCATCATGGTCGTGAACCTGGCGATCGGCTTTATCACGCCGCCTTTGGGCGTCAACCTGTTTGTCGCCGTCCGAATCGGCAATTCAACCCTTGAGGATGTGGTGAAGGGCATCATCCCCTTCCTGCTCGTGATGGTGCTCGTCCTTCTCCTCATCACCTACATCCCGCAGATAAGCATGTTCCTTCCCAATCTTTTTGACTGACTTGGAGGTTTTTTATGATCTATGACATGTTCCACATCGAGGGCAAAAAAGCCATTGTAACCGGCGGAAGCCGGGGCATCGGCCGTGGCGTGGCGAAGGGACTCCACGACGCAGGGTGCAAGGTGGTGATCTGGGGCAGCGGCCAGAGCGTGCAGCAGACGGCCAAGGACCTCAGCACCCCGGACAACCGGGTGGACGCCGTCATCTGCGATCTGGACCGCACCGAAACCATCGAGCAGGCGTTTGAGGCGTCCATGCAGTACCTGGACGGAGACATCGACATCCTGTTCAACAACGCCGGCACACAGATCCGGCACCGGTGCGAGGCGTTTCCGCTGGAGGACTTCAACAAGGTGCTGCGGGTCAACCTGGTCTCCGCCTTCGCGCTCTCCCAGCTGGCCGGCAGGATCATGCTGAAAAAGGGCTACGGCAAAATCATCAACACCGCGTCCATGACAAGCTTCTCCGGCGGCTTCACCGTTCCGGCCTACACCGCCAGCAAGGGCGGCATCGCCCAGCTCACCAAGGCGTTCTGCAACGAGTGGGCCAGCCAGGGCATCAATGTCAACGCCATCGCGCCGGGCTATATCGATACGGACAATTTGATCGGTCTGAACGAGGAGCGGATGCGCACCATCATGGACCGGCTCCCTGCCGGAAGGCTGGGAACACCAGAGGATTTAATCGGCACCGTGCTGTTCCTCTGCTCCCATGCGTCGGACTATCTGAACGGCGCCATCATCCCCGTCGACGGAGGTTGGCTTGCAAGATAACAGAACTGGACCCTCTGTTTCTCTTTCCCATCTGTGCAGAAGACCGGGCGGAAGGCCATATGGCCTTCCGCCCGGTCTTCATCTTTTCACTTCAGGAAAAACCGCAGCATATTCTGTTTTTTCCTGGTATATGGCTGATAGCGCACCGGCAGGTCGATCCAGTTGTACTTTTTGACAATGCTCTTCTCGTGGCTGAAGGTCTCAAAGCTCTTTTTCCCATGATAGCTGCCCATGCCGCTCTGCCCGACGCCGCCAAATCCCATGCGGGAGGTGGCCAGATGGATGATGGTGTCGTTGATACAGCCGCCGCCGAAGGGCACGAAGCGCAGAAAATAGTCCTCTGTCTGCGCGTCATTGGTGAACAGATACAGGGCCAGCGGGTGCGGCCGGCGGCGGATCATACGCACCGCCTCCTCTACAGACCGGTAGGTCAAAACCGGCAAAACCGGGCCGAAGATCTCCTCGCCCATCACCGGGTCTGCCTCGGTCACATGGTCCAGGACGGTGGGCGCGATCTGCAGCGTCTGCTCGTTCATCTCCCCGCCGATCACCACCTTGGCCGGATCGATCAGGCCCTGCAGCCGCCTGAAATGCTTTTCATTGATGATCTTTCCGTAGTCCGGATTCTCCAGCGGCCGGCTGCCGAACTGCTCTGTGATCTCCCGCTGCAGAAGCTCCAGAAAGGTGTCTTTGATCTCCCGGTCGATCAGCAGATAGTCCGGCGCCACACAGGTCTGGCCCAGGTTGAGGTATTTTCCAAACGCCAGCCGCCTTGCCGCCAGCGGAAGGTCTGCGGTCTTATCCACCACGCAGGGGCTCTTTCCGCCCAATTCCAGCGTCACAGGCGTCAGATGCCGCGCCGCCTTCTCCATCACCTGCTTGCCCACATTCACGCCGCCGGTGAAGAAAATATAGTCAAAATGCTGCTCCAGCAGCGCCGTGTTCTCCTTCCGTCCCCCTTCGACGACGGTGATATACTGCGTCTCAAAGGTCTCTGAGATGATCTTTCGGATCACCTGGGATGTCGCCGGGGAATAGGCCGACGGCTTGAGCACGCAGCAGTTTCCCGCCGCAATGGCGCCGATCAGCGGCTCCATGCAGAGCATAAAGGGGTAGTTCCAGGGAGACATGATGAGCACGACGCCGTAAGGCTCCTGTACGGTGAAGCTCTTTGCGTGGAATTGGGACATCGGCGTTCTGACGCGGCGGCTCTTCACCCAGTCGCGCAGGTGCTTTCGGACATACCGCAGCTCGCTGAGGGTCATGCCGGTCTCGCACATGTAGGATTCTGAGACCGACTTTCCCAGGTCCTGATGGAGCGCCGCGTGGATCTCGTCCTCATACTTCAAAATGGCCCCCTGCAGTTTGTCCAGCGCCTCGAGCCGCCCTGACAGATCGACCGTCAGGCCGCTTTCAAAATAGCGGCGCTGCAGCTCTGTC